>JAYUFG010000603.1:0-7920 GCA_043738845.1 Planctomycetaceae bacterium | reverse complement strand
CCTCGACTTCAATCGGCTTGGAAGAATAATTGCGAATTCTTTGCGTGAAGACAAAATGGTCGTCCCAGCCAGCGACCGAGAAGTTTGGCTCTTTCACCGCAGCGTCGGCGTCGAGACTCTTAAACGTGTTCGTCCCGTGCTGCTGAAACCAAATGCTGTCGCGATAGGTGCGGAGCTTGATTAGCTCGAAAATCACTTCTGGATCAACGCCGAGATTGAGTTCAATCTTATCGCCGATCGAAATGTATTTCGTGTGTTGCTCGGTGAGATACGTCAGCCCATCGCGACCGTTGTCGCGAAAGAGTCGGACTTGTCCGTCGGGCAAAGGACTCGTTCCCAGCTTCGACTTCTCATCATTCTTGAGCAAGTACATCCGCACCAATTGCTCGCCGTATTCGGCTGGCCGATAGCGATATTGAACCTTGAACGGGACCGACGTTGCTTCTATCGAACGCAGCCGCTTCGACCAGCCGTTGGGAATGGTCTCTTGGCCTTCGACCGTATAAATGAAATACTCGCTGAGTCCTTCTTTGATGATCTCCTTGGGCTTCGGAGGTGGTGCGGGCATTCCACCGCCCATCGCCATACCGGGACCGGCGGCTGGATGCGGTGCGTCCATCGCTTTTTTGGCCACATCGAGCCGCAGGTTCGCGCGGCGGTCCGCTTCCATCGCGGCGACGGCGGCTGGATCAATCTGCGCCAGTTGGGCAATCTTCTCGACCAAGTTGATCGTGCCGACCACCAGTCTGACCTGGGCATTTTCGTATTCTTCGCCACTGTGATTGTGAACGCGAACGAAACCCTCAAAGCCAAGTTCCGTTTCGTCCTTGTTGGCAATCAGCGTGTAATCGGCCGACCACGTGATCCCGCTGGTGAAGTAAGTGATCTGGATTGTCGCCTCGCCGTCGATTTCACTTTGCACGTTCCAATACAGCATCTGTCGTTTATCGTGCGGAAAAGTCGTGTCGAGGACGTCGAGTTTGTCGGCCTGCGTGAGGAACTTGAGTTCCACGCTCGAGGCATCAATCAGCGTGTTGGCCCAAGAGAACTGAAGCGGATTGACACCTTTCTTGAACGTCACCACCCGCGTCTCGCGGACGAGTGTGATGTCCTCGCTGTTGTAGATCGTCAATTGGACGCTCGCCCGACTCGGCACGGTGGACAGGTCCACATTGCGAGCGAAGGTTGATGGCAAAAAGACAAGTAGCGAGGTGACTAACGCGAGTGTAGTTTTCATGGTTTGGTATCGAGTTTGATTTCGGTGGTTTCGAGTGTGACGTTGTTTTGTTTGGAGTTGTAACCTTGGTGGCGGACGAGTTCATGCAGTAAATCGGCCCGCTTACCGGTCGCGACGGTCGCTGTAAACTCGACCGTTTGATAGTCGTACAGCTTCGGTGTCAGGCTGCTGCGAAACGCTACATGGCCCGGATAAGTCCGGCGAACTTCGACCTCAATCGGTTTGTTCGTGTAGTTGCGGATGCGCTGCGTGAAAATCTCGTGGTCGTCCCAACCAACGACAGAAAAGTTCGGCTGCTTGACCTCTCCCGCGTCATCGAGTTTTTTGTAGGTGTTCGTTCCGTGCTGTTGGAACCAGATTCCATCCCGCGACGAGCGGAGTTTGATGAGTTCAAAGATCACTTCCGAATCATTGCCCAGGTTCAATTCGATTTTGTCACCAATGGCAATGTACTTGGTGTGCTGTTCGGTGAGATACGTCAGCCCGTCGCGACCATTGTCGCGATAGATACGAACCTGACCGTCGGGCAAGGGCGTCGTCCCCAACTTTGTCTTGTCGTCATTGGTCAGCAGATACATCCGCACGAGTTGCTCGCCATATTCGGCAGGCCGATAACGATATTGAATTTTGAACGGGACGGCTTGAGCTTCCAGCGAGCGAAGTTTCTTGGACCAACCGTTAGGGATCGTCTCGGTTCCTTCGATGGTGTAAATGAAGTATTCGCTAAGCCCCTCTTTGATAATCTCCTTCGGTTTTTTTGCGTCTTGCAATTGGTCATCCATCTGTCGGCCAGCCGCCCTTTCCGACATCGCACTAAACAACACATCGTCCCGCAATACCTTTACTGCGTCTAATTCCTCGTTCAATTTCCGACGGACTTCCGCCTGCGGAGTGTGCGCCAGTTGCGCAATTTTCTCAACCAAGTTAATCGTCCCGACGACGAGTCGGACCTGAGCGTTCTCGTACTCTTCGCCACTGTGGTTGTGAACGCGAACGAACCCTTCAAAGCCGAGCGTGGTTTCCTCTTTGTTCGCAATCAGCGTGTAATCGGCCGACCAAGTGATGCCGCTCGTGAAATACGTGATCTGAATTTTCGCCTCTCCGTCGAACTCGCTCTGCACGTTCCAATACAGCAAATGTGGCTTGTCATGCGGAAATGTCGTGTCGAGCATTTCGAGTTGCGCGGCGTGCGTGAGAAACTTTAACTCCACACTGGACGGATCAATCAGCGTGTTCGCCCAAGAGAACTGCAACGGATTGACACCCTTCCTAAACGTCACGGTGCGGGTTTCGCGAACGAGCGTGTTATCCTCGCTGTTGTAAATCGTCAATTGGACCGTGTCGCGATTGGGAACGGTTGAAAGATGGACGTTCCGCGCGAAAGCGGGTGCCAAATACGCCAGCGACATAACCGCGATGAACACAGCGATAAGCAGCGAACGACGCATCACGGTTGCACCTCACCCGCTTCGAGCGTTACGTTGTTCTGCTTGGCTAAGTAGCCCTGATGTTGAATCACTTCGTGTAACAGATCGGCCCGTTTGCCCGGCGCGACGGTCGTGGAGAACTCCACCGTGCGATAGTCGTGCAGTTTCGGGTTGAGCTTGCTCTTGAAGACTATGTGTCCGTCGTTGTGGCGGCGGATTTCAACGTCGATCGGCTTGGCCGTATAGTTGCGAATTCGCTGCGTGAAAACCCGATGATCGTCCCAGCCGACGACGGAGAAGTTCGGCTCCTTGACGGCCTTGTCGTCGTCGAGCTTTTTGTACGTGTTGGTGCCGTGCTGTTGGAACCAAATGCTATCGCGATAGGTTTTTAGCTTCACAAGTTCAAAGATCACTTCCGGATCGACGCCCAGATTTAACTCAATCTTGTCGCCAATCGGAATGTACTTGACCTTTTGCTGCGTCAGATACGACAGCCCATCGCGGCCATTGTCGCGAAAAACGCGAACTTGCCCGTCGGGCAGCGGCGAAGTCCCCAGCTTCGACGGAACGTCGTTAGCCAAAAGATACATCCGCACCAACTGATCGCCATACTGTTCCAGCCGATAACGATATTGCACTTTGAATGGGACTTCTTCCGCGTCGATGGAACGCAACCGCTTCGACCAACCGTTGGGAATCGTTTCGTTCCCTTCGATGGTGTAGATGAAATACTCGCTAAGCCCCTCTTTGACGATTTGTTTTTCTTTGGCGTCGCCCTTGCCATCTTTGGCCAACTCGGCCTTTTCAAACATCCTGCCCGCCGCCGCATTTTTCAAACCGGCCGTTTTAGACTCGGGCAGTTTCGCAAGCTCATTCACTGGTACCTGTGCCAGTTGGGCGATTTTTTCAACGAGATTGATCGTTCCGACGACCAGCCGGACCTGGGCATTCTCGTACTCTTCGCCGCTGTGATTGTGAACCCGAACGAAGCCCTCAAACCGCATCGACGTTTCGGCCTTATTCGCGATGCAGGTGTAATCGGCCGACCACGTAATGCCGCTCGTGAAGTAAGTGATCTGAATCGTGGCCTCGCCGTCGATTTCACTCTGCACGTTCCAATACAACATCTGCCGCTTGTCATGTGGAAAAGTCGTATCCAGAACATCGAGCTTATCGGCCTGCGTGAGAAACTTGAGTTCCACACTCGATGGGTCGATTAGCGTATTGGCCCAGGAAAACTGGAGCGGATTGACGCCTTTCTTAAAGGTCACAACCCGCGTTTCACGGACCAGCGTGATGTCTTCGCTGTTGTAAATCGTCAATTGGACCGACGCCCGACTGGGGACGGTCGAAAGGTCCACATTGCGAGCCTGGGCGATGGAGTAAAATCCGAAAATCGCACTCGAACCCAACAATAGCGCGGAAATAAGTATTAAGCGTTGCATATTCAAAGTCTCCTCAATGGCGGTGGTGAGTTTGGTTTACCATTCGTTCTTGAGAGTGACTTGCAGCTTATGCGTGATCTTTTCGGCCTTGCCACTTTTATCGCGGGCCGGAAGTTTCACATGAAACACGACTTGCTCGAAAGTGCTTTTTTCCTTGTCGACGCCATCTTCAAACGTCGTTTCCTTGCCAAGTTCCCATTGCACGTCGCGACCGGTATCGCCGCGAACTTCGTTACGAACATGGCGAAGATTTTCAATCACGTCGAGAACGACCGGTTGATCCTTGAAGTTTTCGATTTCGTACTTCAGGACTAACTCTTGGTTGTGGAGGTTGCCCGCGATCCGTTGATTGTTGTTGCGGTCGATGGTTCGCTTGACGACGATATCCTGTGCGACACCCAGATAAAGTTTCATTTCGTCGTCGATGGGGGTGAATTTCCCCCAGTCTTCGCCCAAGAAGGCCGTCGATTTCTCTTTGTCTTGTGCGCCACCTTCAATAAAGATGCGAACCTTTCCATAAGGGAGCGGCGCGACACCCAGGTGATTATTCTTGTCGTTTTTCAAGGCATAGTGCATCGGGACACGAAGTTTATTTTGCGGTTGGTCGATGAAGCCGAACTCTGCCACGTTACAGGTGTACGTCTTGCGAACAGGAACCTGCTCAAACTTTTCAACCAGCATCTCCTTCGTCTCGTTCAAACCAATCGGCTTCAAAAAATGCTTGCCAAATCCCGCCCACAAGCCCGTGCTGCCGAACTCCTCATTGGCAAAGTTTTGCAACCGCATGTATTGCGACAGGGTCAGCGACTTCTCATCGCGGGCGGCGACCGCCCGATAATTAAAACTCTTGCTGAGATTGCCGAGCAAATAACTGATCCGCACCCGGGCCGAGCCAGAATCACTCGCGCCGACGGCCCAAATCAAAGAAGGCTCATTGGGCGGATAGCTGACCGACAAAACCTTAACGTCGATTTTCTTTCCTTCGGCCGGAGCGACGACACGAAAGACAATCGTCTCAGGATTGATTTGCGTGTTGGCCCACGAGAAATCAACTTGGTTCTCGCCCTTTACGAGTGGGACAATCCGCTCCTCTTCGACGAGCGTGGCATTGGGATTGTCGAGTTGGATTTCAACCCGCTCGCGAACGGGAAGTGTGATCAACTTCACCCGAGCGAAAGCCGATGACGGCACCGCGACCAAGAGAGCAAGCCCCAACAAGAACGACCAACGAGCAGACTGAAACATGGCGAAACTCCTAAAAAACAGGTTGATTGTGTGAAAAGATACGCAAACAGGGACTGTATTGCGTTCCATTATACTTGGCGGCCGGTCGAACACCCGGCCTACGAATCAGACGAAATGGGTGTCGGAAAAGTTCCCGCCCTGTAGTCGGCCGTTCCAAAAATTGGAAAAACACCGGGGAATCGCCGTTATTTCCTTGCGAAATCGCCTACAAACGGACAGAATTACGACTGCTGAAGCCGCACCTTTGAAATTGACACCTGGAGAATTTGTAAACGAACTCCAGAATCGTCAATCAACGGGCAGCACGGCAATTCGGCCCCGGACCGCTTCACACAGCCGCAGCATTTCTGCGGGCGAAAGTTGTTCCGACCGACAGTCGGGTGCAATCCCGGTCGCAGCCAGGATTTCGTCCACGACCGGTTTTTCCAGGCGATCTTTAACGGCCGAAATTAGCACGCTCCGCAGAAATTTTCGCCGATGCAGAAACATCGCCCGCACGAAGTCGTGAAAAAACTTGCGGTCGGGAATTAACGCCCGCCGCTCGGCGTTGAGTTGAATATGAACGATCGCGCTTTCCACGGCGGGCCGGGGCCAAAAGACCGTCGGGGCCATGATCCGCACAATCTCGGCGTCACACTGCGACTGTAACCAAATACTCAGCGCACCATAATCCTTCGTCCCCTGTCGGGCAATAATCCGTTCCGCAACTTCTTTTTGAATCGTGATCGTCATCGACTGTGGAGGTTCATCGAGATCGAGCAGGTTCGACAACAAGGGCGTGGCGATGTTGTACGGCAAATTGGCCGCCAGCTTGAATTTTCGGTTGATTCCGACCGAAAGCTGCTCGCGGACTGCGTCAATAACACGTACGTCAAGTTGGTTCTTGGTCTTCAGGGCATCTTGCAGCAACAAAAATACGTTGGGAAAGTCAATCAGTTCTTCGCTCGCAAGCTGGTGCATTTGCGGATCGATCTCGACCGTCACGACGGCCGCCACACGGGGAGCCATGAGCATCGCCAACCCACCCATCCCCGTCCCGACTTCCAAAACAACATCGTCCGGTCCGAGATTGGCCTTTTCGACCAGCATGTTCACCAAGTTCAAGTCGATTAGAAAATTCTGGCCGTGACGATGCTTGATGTGAACGCCCGCCGTAGCAAGGCGGCGTTGCAAGAACGAAATAGTTTGACCCTGAGACGGCATGAACGAAGTTTTCTGTAAAGCGGATGGTAGAACGATGAATGGTGAGTTTTGCGAATGTGCCAGCACAAACGAGGCGACTTTATTTTCCGGCTCGCGTTTCCAACTGTCGCTCGACGTACTTGGCCAGGAGGTCCGTTTCGAGGTTGACGCAGCTACCGATGGAGAGCATTCCCAAAGTTGTCATCGCGAGTGTGTGCGGAATTAGGGCCACGCTGAATCGTTCGGCTTCGACGGCATTCAGCGTGAGACTAACGCCATCCACGGCAATCGAACCTTTGCTGGCCATCTGCCGGGTTAAATTTACGGCCGCCTTGAACCAAAAGACCGACCAATCGCGGTCGTCCTGACGCGACTCGAGCGTGCCAACGCCATCCACATGACCCGTCACGTAATGACCACCCAGCCGGTCGCCCACTTTGAGCGAGCGTTCGACATTCAAATGACTGTCGATGGCCAACTCGCCCAAATTCGTGCGAGACAAAGTCTCTGGTCCGGCTTGAAACGCGAGCCAGTCAGCACCGATGTCCACGACCGTCAGGCAACACCCGTTGAGCGCAATACTGTCACCAATTTGCGCCGACTTCGCAATACTCGCAGCGCGAACGATTAGCCGCTTGCCCGGCGGTTCGGGCAGGACATCGACAATCTCGGCGGAGCATTCAACCAATCCGGTGAACATGGTGTTAAGTTCCGTTAATTACTTTTCGCCAGGGTATTCGCTCGAAAACGTCGCGGTGATGGTCGTCGAGATCCCACCACGGGGTGTGAACGCGGCGATGAGTTTCATCCGCCGGGGCTGCGTCACGGCGACGACATCGTCGAGGATACGATTTGTGACCATTTCGTAAAAAATTCCCTCGTTGCGAAAAAGTTGGAGATAAAGTTTAAGGCTCTTTAACTCCACACACGTTTTTTCCGGCGTGTAAATAAACGTGAGGGTTCCAAAGTCGGGCTGGCCCGTCTTGGGGCAAACCGACGTAAACTCGGGACAGACGATTTCAATCGTGTAATCGCGGCCCGGATATTGATTGTCAAAGGTTTCGAGCGTGTCGCGAAACATGAACGGAATTGGTTAAGAATAAATGTCAGGCCATAGGCCTGACCTACAACTACAACGACTACGTGCAACTACAACGACTACGTGGCCCCGTTTGCGAAAACCCAATGTATGCTATCATGTACCAAAATGGGGTTTTCGTAAACCCGTCGGGCAGGTGTTGCCCGCGAATTAGCGTTATTGTTGACCATTCTCGTTGCTATCCAGGTCGGGCCTGTCCGGATTTTTGTGTCAACGGGTTTGGGTACGTTATTTGCTACGTGCGCCGGGCATCCGCTCCTCGTAGGCGATGGCGAAGTGGTTGAG
>JAYUFG010000602.1:0-7920 GCA_043738845.1 Planctomycetaceae bacterium | reverse complement strand
GTATGTAAATTTTACCAAGCAATGTCGATTCCACAGGCTTAACCTCCGTGCTAGCAAATCAAAAACCCCAGGTTTCCACAACCAACCTGGACTTTCTGATTTCCACTGCAATAATTGAGCCACTCACCGACATGCAATCGCCCTGGGTCAGCACTGCTCGCTCGACCCCTTTTTCGAGCAAGATATTCGCAGGCTTCACGTCGCGATGGACAAGACCCTGTTCGTGGGCCGCCGCGAGACCGGCGGCGGCTTGCATCCCAATCCTCAGAATTTCCTTGAGTTCCAACATCCCTTGCTCCGTGAGCCGTTGAGCGAGCGACTCGCCCGCGACCAGCGGCATGACTAAAAACGGCAATCGGCCGGTCGGCTGAACCTGATGAATGGCCAATACATTCGCATGGACGACGGCGGCGGCCGCTTGAGCCTCTCGCGCAAATCGCTTGCGGGCGAGCGAACTTTGGGCCAAGTGCGGTGCCAAGACCTTGATCGCCACGCACCGTTTAAGTTCGCGGTCGAACGCCTTCAGCACGACGCCCATTCCACCGTGGCCGATGATCTCCAACACGTCATAACCACCGAGCCGACCGAGGACATTCGGTTCGTCCGTTGGTTCCAAATGTTCGACGGTAAAATCAATGGGCGACCACTCATCGCGAGTTGAAATCGCCGCGTCGAGTTCGTCAGTCTTGAGCAACGCCGCCGCCTCGTGCGACCACTCTGCACCACCCGCCATCCGCTCGAGCGCAGCACCACATTCGTCGCACTCTTCCAAGTGGCGATACAACGCGGCTTCCTCACCCGTCGCCAAATTTCCCGCCAACGCCGATTCCAACACGGCGACCGAGCAAAGAGTATTCATGTTTCGATCTCCAATTCCTTAACGACCGCTTGTAAACGTGCTAAGACTCGACACTTCGCCACGCGAACGGCCCCGACTGACATTCCCAATTTTGTCGCCGTATCCGCTGGCGACGTTCCGGTCATGCTCGTTTCCCAAAATGCCTGCCAAGTCGCAGGCTGAACTTCATTTTGAACCCGCTCTGCCGCTTGCTGAAACAACGCCCGACGTAACTCTTGATCGAACTCGACGGTCTCTGCTCCGGCATCGGCGGGCAACTGGTCAAGCATCGCTTGTAATTCTGGCCCTCCGGTTGCAAGAACCTTTCGTTCCCGCTGTTTCAACCAATTGATGACCAAGTTTCGCGTGACCCTTCGCAACCAACCGCGAAACGAGCCGCGCTCTTTGGCAGGGTTCCAGCGGTCAATACTCCGACTGACCGCCATGAACATTTCCTGCATGACCTCGCGGGCGTCGGCGTCCTGCAACCCATATCGCCGCAACAGCCGATACGTGACCGGTTCGTACAGAGTGACAAATTCCAACCAGGCCGCATGATCGGTGGAATCACGCAGCCGAAAGAGCAGACTGGCACGGGTGGAAGGGGTGAGGGTCATGGTTGTGTACCTACCTTTATACACAACGGAAATCGCTCTGCGTTACACGAAAGGACCGAAATTGTTCCGCACGCCCGATGCTACAGGTCCAAACTTCGCCAGCAATACCACGACGCCACGCTGGAAAATGGTTTCCAGGGAGCGGCAATTCGCTGGGCGACAGCTTTGTTGGGCGGTTCCGCCAGTCCGTACAGATTTTTGATCGCCATCCGCACGCCCAGATCGTCGTAAGGAAACACATCCAACCGGCCGAGCGAAAAAATCAGAAACATCTGTGCCGTCCAGCGACCAATGCCGTGAACTCGTGTTAAATCCTCAATGACCTCTTCGTCGGTCTTGCGGCCCATCGCTTTCAAACGAACGTCGCCTTCCAAAACCTTGGCCGTCAGGTCGAGAACATAATCGGCCTTGTTGTTTGACAGCCCAGCCGACCGCAGTTGTTGCTTGCTCAACTTGGCAATGGATTCCGCCGTCATCGGGAGTGGCTGAACAAGTTCTTCCAAGCGACCGCGAATCGTGCGAGCCGCTTTCGTTGAAAGCTGTTGCGAGATAATCGACCCGACCAACATCCCAAACCGATTGCGATTTGGCTTGAGCGTAAATGGCCCGACTTGGCGGATCACACGATGGACAACCGGATCGGCCCGGCGAAAATGACGCTGAATTTCGGCGTGTGGGATAGGCATGAAGTGATCGACTTGTAAGGAATTGAAAACGAAGGGTTGAAAAAACAGTTACTTCCGGCGAGCTTCAGGCTACAATAAGTGTCGCATTTTATAAATCCAGTCCTCTCGAAATTCCTTCCTATCGACCCATGAAAAAAAACGCACTTATCCCGTCGCCAAAACCGGCCGAAAATAGTCCCTTTGATTCCGCCGCCGCTCTCGACATCGTGTTGCGATTGATGGCGATTCCCGGCGTGAGTGGACAAGAGCGACAGGTTCTTGAATTTGTCGTTCAGCAGTTGAAAACCGCCGGTGCTGATCCGGCCATGATCGAGATCGAGCCACCGCCACCCAACACGCCGGTACAGGGTGAAATCGGCAGTTTGATTTTCAAACTGCCGGGAACCATCAAAGCTCCCCGCCGATTGCTGATGGCCCACCTCGACACCGTTCCGATCTGCGTCGGGTGTAAGCCGATTGTCGATGGCGACTACATTCGTTCGGCAAATCCGGCGACCGGCGTTGGTGCCGACGATCGCGCTGGCGCGGCCGTCATATTGCAAACAGCGATGACGATTCTGAAACACAAACTGCCTCACCCGCCCCTTACGTTCTATTGGGTCGTGCAAGAAGAAATCGGCCTGTACGGTGCGCGACATGCCAAGCTCTCGCGACTGGGAAAGCCGAAACTCGCTTTCAATTGGGACGGCGGGCCAGCGGAAAAACTCACCTGTGGTGCGACCGGCGGTTATCGTTTGACGATTGATGTCAAAGGTCTCGCCAGCCACGCGGGCGGCGCGCCAGAGCAGGGCGTGAGTGCGATTGCGATTGCCTCACTCGCCATTGCCGACCTTGTGGAAAACGGTTGGCATGGCGATATACAAAAAGGCAAGCAACGCGGCACGAGCAACGTCGGCGTGATTCAAGGTGGCGACGCCACCAACGTCGTCACCGATCACGTTCATATCAAGGCCGAAGCCCGCAGCCATAATTCCAAGTTTCGTGCCCGCATCGTTCGAGAAATCGAACGAGCCTTTACCAAGGCCGCGAAAAAAATCCGCAGCGTGACGGGCGTCCGGGGGAGCGTGCAGATTGACGGGCGCCTCGACTATGAATCATTTCGCTTGAGCGAGAATGAACCGTGCGTGCTCGTAGCAGAGGAAGCCGTTCGTCGGGGAGGCGGAAAACCGTATCGCGCAATCAGCAATGGCGGTCTCGACGCGAACTGGATGACCGCCAACGGTCTCCCCACCGTGACGCTCGGCTGTGGACAAATGAACCCACACACCGTCAGCGAGCGGCTCGACATTAACGCATTCTATCGAGCCTGTTTAGTGGCGATGCAACTGGCGAAGAGCGACGAGTAATCTCGTCCAATCATTCTTCACTTTGTCGCTCACGCAACCCGTCTTATGCTACACCGCAACGGTGGCGTGCGATTGTTCATTCGACGATTCTACTTCGTCGCAAACAATTTCCTTGACGCGACCCGTTTCCAAATGAGCGAACGGGCTAACATTGGCCGCTGTATCGCCAAAGCTGATGCCGAGTGCCTTGGCGGCTTGCACCGCTGCACTTGAGGGATCGACGGTCGAAAGGCGATTGACCGCTTCCGAAATCGGGACGCTGTCGAATTGAGGCGGGCGATAGCAGATCATTTCACCAAAGCGGCCTTCGACGACCAGCCGCATCGCATGGGCACCAAAGTTCGTCGCCAAAACACGATCAAATGTCGTCGGCGCACCACCCCGTTGCAAGTGACCAAGCACGACGCAGCGAGTCTCGCGATGGAGCCGATGCTGAATCTCTTGGGCAACCAAGTTGCCAATCCCGCCGAGCCGCATTTGACCTTGTTCCAGGTGACGACGTTCTTGTGCGACGAGCGAGCCACCGGGGAGTTGTGCCCCTTCCGCCACGACGACGAGGGTGAATCGCTTACCGCCACTTTCGCGATCTAGAATTTTGTGACAGACGTTTTCAAACGTCCAGCCAATTTCCGGAATCAAAATCACATCCGCCCCGCCGCCTATACCCGCGTGTAATGCGATCCAGCCCGCATGACGCCCCATCACTTCGAGAACAATCGTTCGTTCGTGACTTGCGGCGGTCGTGTGCAGGCGGTCGAGCGCGTCGGTCGCACAAGCGACCGCACTATCGAAACCAAAAGTGAATGCGGTCGCCGAGAGATCGTTGTCAATCGTCTTCGGCACGCCGACAACCGGAATTCCAAACTCATGAAACTGTTGAGCGATGGACAAGGAACCATCTCCACCGACGCAGATCAAACCGCTCAATCCAAGTTGTTCGCACGTGGTGCGAGCGGCGGCGAGCAGTTCGACATCGAGTTCCTGCCGATCATCCACGCCCGTGCGACAGACAAAACGTCCTTTGTTCGTCGAGCCGAGGATCGTGCCACCTTGGGTCAAAATGCCCGACGTGTTTTTGTTCGTGAGAGGGACATACGTGACCGGATCGACGAGTCCTTCGTAACCCTTGATGAAGCCGATGCACTCATAACCAAGTTGGCTGGCGGCTTTGGCGGCACCCCGAATGACGGCGTTCAGGCCGGGACAGTCTCCACCACTAGTCAAAATTCCGACACGTTTAGGCAGGCTCATGGCAAGTTCTCGGGAGGGATTGCGGGAAAGTGTTAGGTAGGGCATGCGGAGGCGGAAACCATTCGGTCCGCAGCTTGACCGCGATATAAATCTAGGTCGCAAATCGGCAAAATGCCGAGCTTTTCGCTGCCCATTCCGCTGGTGACGAATATGCCGAAAAAATGAGTGCTGGTGCTGGAAATCTCCGTCCTGTCCGACTATGCTGGACGAACTTTCCCAGTGTTGGGCTTTCCCGTCGTGGGTTTCCCCAATCTCAAAAGTCCCTCATTTCATCCCACCTGTTTTCCCACCTTTGGAGTTCTCTGATGTCCCGTCCCTCTTGGAATGTCGTTGCTGGTTTGGTTGTTGGTGCTTTGCTTGCTGTCTCGGTCTCGACCGCACAGGCTCAAAAAGATGAAAAGCTAATTCACGCGGCGATCAAGCCCGTCCCTCGTGATGCCGGTTGGGTCAAGCGTCACGAAGGTTTCAATGAAGAGGCCAAGAAGGGAAACATCGATCTCGTCTTTATTGGCGATTCGATCACCGACGGTTGGCGCGGTGCTGGTAAAGCGGCTTGGGAAAAATACTATACGCCACGTAAGGCCCTTAACCTGGGCATCGGCGGCGACCGCACGCAGCACGTCTTGTGGCGGTTGCAAAACGGCAACCTCGACGGAATCAAGCCGAAGCTGGCCGTAATCATGATCGGTACCAACAATTCCAACGGGAAAGATAACACCTCTGAAGAAATCGCCGACGGAATCAAAGCCATCATTTCCACAATTCGCACAAAGACGCCTGATACGAAAATTCTGTTATTGGCGATCTTCCCGCGCGGTGCCGGTCCCAGCCCGCAACGTGAAAAGAATGCCCAGGCCAGCGAACTGGCATCCAAAGTTGCCGACGACAAGATGGTGTTCTACATTGACTTCGGCAAGAAATTTCTCACCGAAGATGGCACGCTGTCCAAAGAAGTCATGCCCGACCTTCTCCACCTGAACGCCAAGAGCTACGAAACCTGGGCCGAAGCCATCGAGCCGAAGGTCAAAGAGTTGCTGGGCGAAAAGTAAGCCATACGATGGGCGAGTGTATCGGCTATCGAACACTCGCCCGTCGTTTCGACTGACATGTGGGACAAAAGAAGGTCGCCCGCTGGGCTTGTACGATCCGAACGATCTCAGCACGGCGGCAGGTGGGACATTGCTCGCCAGTGCGGTCGTAGACCCGGTGATGATTTTGATACCCGCCCGACTTATTGAGCGCGTTGCGATACGTTCCATCCGACAGCGTTGAACCTTCGTGGAAAATGGCCAGTTGGAGAATTTCCACGAGGGCCGTATGCAGGCGGTTCCAATCGGCAATGGTCAATTGTCGGCAGCGGCGGGACGGATGAATGCCCGCTTGATGCAGCATTTCGGAAGCGTACAAATTGCCGACGCCCGCAACCGCTCGCTGATCGAGCAGCGCGACTTTGATCGCCCGACTGCTGAGACGAAGTCGCTCGCGAAGTTCATCAGCAGAAATCGCGAGGGCATCGGGTCCGAGTTTTTCGCCACCGCATTCCCGCTCAAACTCGGTCGGATCAAGCAGTCGCACGCGACCGAGTCCGCGACGGTCCCAATAAAAGACCTCACGAATCGGACCGCTACGGAGTTGAATTCTCACTCTCAAATGCTCGCGACTCGGCGGGTCGGCAATCAGGACCAAGCCCGTCATGCGCGGTTCGAGAACCAATCGGTCGTCCGATTCGAGGCAGATCACTACCCGTTTGCCCGCCCTTTCAATGGCCGTGACTTTGATTCCGTTGACCCGGCGACGGAGGGCGTCGATCCTGGGCGAGATGTGGATTGGCTTGCGGGCACAGGGCATTCGCTCGATTGTTTCGATGCGGCTGCCGACGATGGGTAAAATTCCCCGTCGCATCGTTTCGACCTCGGGCAATTCCGGCATAGTTGAGGGCTTATTGAAAACAGGAGTGAGGAACAGGGGGCTGACACCCCCCGCTCGCCTTGGTGAGTTTAGGTGCGGCGGAACAGTATACCATTGGCGGATCGACCAACGCCAACGAGCAAGAAATCGAACGCTAATGATCGTAACGGCAATTTTTGTCGTCTTTCGCTCCTAGGCTGTGAATTTACTGGCAGGTTTGTCATTCGGAAGTTGTAGGGTCCGCTGTGCGGACCGGGAGTTCGCGAATCACATTGGTAATTCGCGGGAAAAAATGGATCGCAAACAAATGGCCCGCACAGCGGACCCTACCGATCGGTCGCAATTCAATAAATTCACAGCCTCTCCGCGAAAGAACGTTTAGTTGCTGTAGTGAAGGACGAAAATGGGACAGCTATTTAATCGCCGATCCAAGCCCCTCTGCGGCGTGCAACTTCATGACGAAGGGTTGACGGATCAAGGCGATGATTAGAGACTGAACGCAGGTTTCACCGCTCAGTTCCTGTCGAACAAAATCTTCATCATGTCCAAAAAACATCACGTTACAACGACGATCAATGGCGAGTCGGTCGAGTTTTTGTGCGAAGCCCGCAATAGCCTACTGGAAGTGTTGCGGGACTCTTTGCATCTTACCGGTGCGAAGGAGGGTTGCAACAACGGCAATTGCGGGGCGTGTACCGTTCTGCTCGACGGTTTGCCGGTGAATAGTTGTCTCGTACTGGCGGTCGAGGCCGAAGCTACGAAAATCACGACGGTCGAAGGGATCGCCTGCGACGGGCGGCTGCATCCTTTGCAGCAGTGTTTTCTCGAAGGGGCTGCGCTACAATGCGGCATTTGCACGCCCGGCTTTCTCGTCACGGCGAAAGCTCTGCTCGACAAGAACCCGAATCCGACGGAGCATGAAATTCGGTTTGAGTTGGCCGGAAATTTGTGTCGCTGCACGGGATATGACAAGATTGTACGGGCAGTGCAGGAGGCGGGGAAGAAAATAAATGATGAACGATGAGCGATGAGCGATGAATTAAAGAAGAATTCAGATTTATTCGTGCGCACGAAGACATTTGCCGTGCGAATTGTCAAAATGTACGCCCAGTTGCCGAAGACGACGATTGCCCAAACGCTCGGCAAGCAGGTGTTGCGAAGCGGAACGTCGGTGGGAGCGCAGTACCGAGAATGTCGGCGTGCCCGATCCGATGCCGAGTTTGTTAGCAAAATGGAAGCGGCGTTACAGGAACTCGACGAAACGAGTTATTGGC
>JAYUFG010000601.1:0-3006 GCA_043738845.1 Planctomycetaceae bacterium | reverse complement strand
TCGGTAAGCCTATTGAACGGACGACTGGAAAAAACAAAGCCAACGGCAAAGTCAATCCCCAAAGTTCGCTCACCCCCTTGCCCATGAGCCGCGAAGAGATGCTCGCTCGCGGCTGGGACGAAGTGGACATTGTCTTTGTCACCGGCGATGCCTACGTCGATCATCCGAGTTTCGCGATGGCCTTGCTCGGTCGTCTGCTCGAAGCCCAGGGTTTCCGCGTCGCCATTTTGAGTCAGCCCGACTGGCGGTCGTGCGAGCCGTGGCAAATGTTCGGCCGACCGCGATTGTTCTTCGCGATCTCGGCGGGCAACATGGACTCGATGATCAACCATTACACGGCCAACAAGAAAGTTCGCAACGACGACGCCTACAGCCCCGGCGGTCAAATCGGTCGTCGGCCCGACCGCGCGACCTTGGCCTATTGTCAACGGGCGCGAGAAGCGTTCAAAGGTGTTCCCATCGTGGCGGGCGGAGTCGAGGCCAGCCTGCGGCGGATCGCCCATTATGATTTTTGGAGCGACAAAGTTCGGCGGCCGATCATTCTCGATTGCAAAGCCGATCTGCTCGTGTTTGGAATGGGCGAGCGACCGATTGTCGAAATCGCGCACGCCCTGCACGCCGGAAAAACCGTTCGCGACCTGCGCGAGTTGCGCGGCGTGTGTTATCGACTCGGTGCGAAGGAAACTTTGCCAGCATACCCTCGCCCTTTGGGAGAGGGCAGGGTGAGGGCTAGTGAGATCGTCGGCGAAAACCCTCTCCCCAACCCTCTCCCACGGGGAGAGGGAGCAGAATTTCAAAATACGATTGTCCTCCCCAGCGTCGAACAAGTGACCGCCGACAATTTGGCCTTCTGCGAGATGACAAAAAAGTCGCATCACGAAACGAACCCCCACAACGCCAAGCGGCTCGTTCAGTATTGTGATCGTGAAGCGGTCGTCGTGAATCCGGCGGCCTTGCCCCTCACGCAACCGGAAATGGATTACGTCTACGGACTTCCGTACACTCGCAAGCCGCATCCCGCCTATAAGAATCAAAACATCCCGGCGTTCGAGGTCGTCAAAGATTCCGTCCAGATCATGCGGGGCTGTTTCGGCGGTTGCACGTTTTGCTCGATCACGGCTCACGAGGGACGGATCATTCAGTCTCGCAGCGAAGATTCCGTCCTGAGCGAGATTCGCAAAATGACCGCCGATCCTGATTTTAAGGGCGTCATCAGCGACATCGGCGGCCCGACCGCCAACATGTACGAGATGCGTTGCTCTCAGCCAGAGGTCGAAGCCAAGTGTCGCCGCCTGTCGTGCGTGCATCCGACGATTTGCAAATTGCTCGGCACCGATCATGGCCCGCTCGTACAACTCATGCAAAAAGCTCGCACCGAGCCGGGCGTGAATAAGGTGTTCGTCGCGTCGGGAATTCGGATGGACCTCGCCCGCCGTGATCCGGTTTACATGCGAGAGCTGGCCACGCATCATGTCGGCGGTCTGCTGAAAGTCGCGCCGGAACATACCGACGCGACCGTTTTGAACCTGATGAAAAAGCCGGGCGAAGAAGATTTTCTCGAATTCGACAAAGAGTTCAAAAAAGCGTCAGACGCCGCAGGCAAGAAACAGTATCTCGTCCCGTACTATATTGCCAGTCATCCGGGCAGCGACCTGAACGCAATGATCGACCTCGCGCTGTTCCTCAAACGGAATCATTACAAACCCGACCAAGTTCAGGACTTTATCCCCAGTCCGTTCGACATCGCCGCCTGCATGTATCACACGGGTCTCGACCCCTTCACGTTGCAGCCGGTCTTCATTGCCAAACACCTGCGAGATCGCAAACTACAACGGGCATTACTACAATTCTTCAAGCCGGACAATTACTTCGACGTCCGCCGCGCCCTCGAACAAGCCAACCGCACCGATCTCATCGGCAGCGGCTGCGATTGCCTCATCCCCGCGACCCCTCCCCGCGCGGCCCTCGACAAACGCCGCCGCGAAGCGAACGAATCCATCCGCGAACAAACCCAAGGCGACCACATCCGCGCCAAACCACGCGGCGAAACGGGCGGAGATTCTGGCGGAGCAACCACCGGCGGATATCGCCCGAATCGCAATACGGCGAAACGGCGGGAACGACGGTAAAACGAATAGCGACTTAGCGTGTCACCCGGCTCAGGAGAAAATGTGAAATGAGCAAAAGAACAAACCCCCGCAATTACCTAAAGCCCAGAACTCCAGAATCCGCTCTTGATTTTGGGCGCATTGTGGCCGAAGAAAACAATCATCTTTGCAACTATTACGTTGCACCCGAAAGGTACGTCGCAAGAGCAATGAATGTTGACGACCCAGCCGTTTTCTTCATTGGGCCAAAAGGGATCGGTAAATCGGCAATTCTTCAGATGGTCAGCTTACTCAAAAATGCCGACGAGGAAAGGATAATCAGGATTTCACCAGAAGACTTGGCATTTTCCGCACTCGCCCATGTTGAAGCGACGTCACCGATTCTTGGCGATGCCGGGAAAAACCAATGGGTCTTTAAATCACTTTGGGACTACGTTTTATCGCTTGAAATCTTCCGAAGGGAGTATCGTGAACAAGGAGCCTTAAGGGGAATCATAACAAAAATTGCTGGAAGCAAGCATGAAAAGCAAGCGAGGAAGCTTCTGGAGATAAGTGAGCCACCTGGATCGCAGTCACTTACAACGAGGATTTTGCAATTAATTAAAGAGATCGAGGTATCCGGGGAATATAATGGAACGAAGATAACAGCAAAAGCAACAACCGATCAATCGCCGCCTACAACTCAATCCAGTGACGCTTTAAATCTGCTAAACTTAGTTAACGGTGTTGCGCGACAGGTGAGTCAAAATTTGAAGCGACCCTATTTCGTGTTGATTGATGACTTGGATCTCGGTTGGTCGGACACGCCAGCGCAGAATTCGTTTATAGCGGCACTGTTCACGAGCTTGCGGCATTTCAGCCGACCTCCCAACTTGAAATGTGCTGTTGCGGTTCGGCA
>JAYUFG010000600.1:0-20915 GCA_043738845.1 Planctomycetaceae bacterium | reverse complement strand
GACGGTGCGTAATAATAATCGCCGTGCGATTCTGCACAAACTTTTCCAAGGCAAGATGAATAAGCTGCTCACTCTCCAGGTCGATCTGGCTCGTCGCTTCGTCCAAAATCATAATCGCCGGGTCACGGAGAATCGCCCGAGCCAAGGCAATCCGCTGCCGCTGTCCGCCGGAAAGCCGATTACCCGACGGGCCAACCAGTGTGTCGTAACCGTTTTCCAACTTCTGCTCGATGAACTTATGGGCGTGGGCCTTTTGAGCCGCCTCGATCACTTGTTCGCGAGTGGCGTCGGGCGAGCCGTATTTGATATTATTGAAAACCGAGTCGTCAAACAGGAGCGTTTCCTGCGTCACGATCCCGATTTGCTTTCGCAGATCGCGCAGATGAACATCGTGAAGATTGAGCCCATCGACTCGAACCGTCCCCTGGGTGGGGTCATAAAAGCGAGGAATCAAATTCGCAAGCGTGCTCTTGCCGCAGCCGTTCGGTCCGACAATTGCAATCGTTTCGCCAAACCTAATCTTCAAATTGATTTGATCGAGGACCAACTGCGTCGGCTGATAAGAGAACGCCACATTCTCGAACGACATTTCGCGATGATGGCGGGGCAAAGCGACCGCTTTCTTCGTGTCGCAAATTTTCGGCTCGCGATCCAGCATCGCATACACCCGGTCGGCCGCCGCCGAGGCTCGTTGCAAACGATTGAACACATCCGAGATTTTGCGGGCCGGATCGGTTGTGCCAATGATCAAGCCGTAAAACACAAGCAACTCACCCAATGTCAGCGGGCGGTCGCAAATTTTGATTCCAAAAATTTCGGTCTGATGGTTCAGCACGAGATACGCACCACACAAGATTGTGCTGCAAATCGCCGAGATCCCCATCATTTCCGTCAAAGGACTGACGAGCGAATCGTAAAACGAAATAACGACGCCCTTGCGAAACATCCGTTTGCTATTCAGGGCAAAGCGGCGACGCTCTTGTCGTTCGGCACAAAAAGCTTTGACGACTTTGATGCCACTGAAGGTTTCGTTGAGGATATTGTAGAACTGCGACATTTCCTCCATCGCCTTGCGGTTGGCACTCTTCAACGCCTTGGCCAATTTGCGAATGAGCCAACCAGCGATGGGTGCCAAAATCAACGAGATCAACAGCAACCGCCAACAAATCCAGCACGCACCCGCCATACAGGCGAGCATCTTCATCGGTTCGCGAATGGCGCGGCCGACCAGCGTTTGAACCCCTTGGCCGACGCAATCCATGTCGTAAGTAAAACGGCTCATCAACTCGCTGGCACCGTTTTCGCCGAAATCGGCCAAGTCCAGCCGCAGCGTGCGGCGATAAAACTTTTTCCGCAGTTCGAGCATCGTCAATCCCGTCAGCCGATCCACGAGTATCGCATCGAAAACGAGAAAGATGTCTTTGAGAATTGTGCCTGCCAGGAGGACCATCATAATCACCACGAGCGTCTGAAACGCATCGTTGGGGAGATAGTCATCAATATACGGTTTGAGCCAGCGGCGTTTGTCGCCCAGGCTTTGCTCAGCCGTCAGCCGGGTATTTAATCCGCCAACTTGTGCTAGGAAACGATTTTTTTCATCCTCGGGCGCGGCCTCGGCCTGTTTTTTCAAGTCGTCGATTTGCGATTGAAGCTCGGCGACGTCTTTGTCGGATTTTTTAATGTCATTGTTGACCCACTGCTGGAGCGTCTGGCCTTGAAAGATCACTTCGACGATGGGATAGGCTCCGCCGATGTTCGCGCCCCAGAGAATTGCCACGACCGTCGCACAAATGAGCGACAGGGTCAGCAAAAACTTATGTCGAAAAGTGAGCCGAAACGCCCGATAGAAATTATTCATCCGTGATTCATCCAAGGCAGGTGCGCAAAACGACCGGTCCTGGGTTCCCTCCCTCCGGTCGTAGAAGGGGCATTTTGTAACAGAATGGGCAAAATCGGGGTAGAGCGAAATGGGACGGTTTCAGCCCATGTTTCGCTCGTTTTCGGCACATTTACGGCTGTTTTCAATCCTTCCCGCGAACAAGCTATTTATTCTTACCGTCGTTAGCTTGGCGAATCACCGAACATTTGGCCATAATACGGACGCCAACTAACCCACTCGCCACTGCTTTGTGCGTCCGAAGGATTTCGCCATGACCTCGCTTGATCGTCGTCGATTCATATTGGGTAGTTTCGCCGGAGTGGCCAGCGGACTTTCCGCGTCGTCGCTCCTCGCCCAAAAGGTCAAGGAACTTGACCCCGAGAAATCGGCCGTCGAAATGATGACGCCCGAAACCCTCAAGGCGATCCAAAAAGGTTTGGACTATCTCTCGACCCATCAACAAGACGACGGCTCTTTTGGCACCGGCGGATATAGTCGCAACGTCGGCGTCTGCGGACTGGCCGGGTTGGCCTTCATGTCGGCGGGCAGCACGCCCGGCCGCGGCCCGTATGGTAAGCACGTCGATCGCGCACTTGATTTCATTCTCGCCAATACCGAAGAGAGCGGCTTCATCAATGTTGAAGGGGCGTCGAGTCACGGACCGATGTATGGTCACGGTTTTGCGACGCTCTTTCTCGCCGAATGTTATGGCATGACGATGCGGACCGACGTCCGCGAAAAACTCTCCAAGGCGGTCAACCTGATTGTTAGCACGCAGAACCCCGAAGGGGGCTGGCGTTATCAACCGAAACGATCTGACGCCGATATCAGCGTGACGATCTGTCAGGTGATGGCCCTGCGCGCCGCCCGTAACGCGGGAATCCATGTTCCCCGCGAGACCATCGATCACTGCATCGAATACGTTCGCAAGAGCCAAAACGCCGACGGCGGATTTATGTACATGATCCAAGGGGGACAAAGTGCGTTCCCCCGTTCCGCAGCGGGCATTGTCGCTCTCTACAGCGCGGGCATCTACGACGACCCGAGCATCACGAAGGGTTTGGAATATCTCGCGGGCAATCTGCCGCGCGGGGCCGAGTTCAATCGCGAGAGTCATTATTTCTACGGGCACTATTACGCGGTACAAGCAATGTGGCACGCCGGTGGCGACTATTGGGCGAAGTGGTATCCGGCGATCCGTGACGCCCTCGTCGCGCGACAAAGCGAAGACGGCTCCTGGGGTGATTCCATCGGCAAAGAATACGGCACCGCCATGTCGTGCATCATTCTCCAAATGCCGAACAACTACCTGCCGATCTTGCAGCGGTAAGGGTCACTTTCGCAACCGTGAGTGCCGCTATCGCTTCCGTGAGTGCCGCTTTCGTTTTTCGCGACCATCATCCCCGCTTAGCCGCCGCGTCCACGCGGCTTCCTCTCCGGTCGTGGACGACCGGGCTAAGCGATGCGCCGCGTCAACCGGGCTAAAGCGTGTCCACCGACCCTTAACGGTGTCACGTGGCCAAACAAAATGGCCCAATTTTAACCGTACCATTAAGCCCTGATGTTTGTTAGAATGGCGGGGTCCGACTCGCAGGGTGCGGAAGTTCGTTTTCGAGGGTCGTCCTACCGGACTGTGTAATAGGGTCGTCCCACAGGACGATGCAATCATGTCTGAGCAACTTTCCTTGGATGAGCAACGGCGACGCGACGCCCAAACCATGAACGAGGCGACCATCCCGCCTCTCTCGAATACCACGCTCGAACACTCCGGCCCACAACGCCCCGGCAGCGTCGATCCCACCATGGCGGGCGACGCCGTACTCCCGGGACAAATTCATACCCGCGAACAGTTCGCCGCTTGTCTCTCGCAAAGCGGCCTGATGACGGCCGACGAGTTGAAGTCGATTGACGACAGTCTCCCGCCGGATGAGCGGCCCGTCGATGCGGCGGGTCTCGCCGACCTGTTAATTCGCCGCAAGAAGTTGACCGACTTTCAGGTCAACCTCTTGCGACTCGGTCAAACGAAGGGACTCGTCTTCGGCAATTACGCCGTCGTCGATAAGTTGGGCGAAGGTGGGATGGGTGTCGTTTTCAAAGCCCATCATCGCCGCATGAAACGGACGGTCGCGTTGAAAGTCTTGCCCGCCGATTTAACCAACTCGGCCGACGCGCTGGCCCGCTTCCATCGAGAGGTCGAAGCGGCGGCCAAGCTCACACATCCGAACATTGCCGCTGCCTATGACGCGGACGAAGCGAACGGCGTTCATTTCCTCGTCATGGAACATGTCGATGGGTTAAATCTCTCGCAAACCGTCAAGGCGAACGGCCCGCTCCCCCTCGGTCAGGCGTTAAATCTCGTCCTGCAATCGGCGCGGGGATTGAATCATGCACACCTGCGGGGAGTCGTCCATCGCGACATTAAGCCGGGAAATCTGTTGCTCGACAAGACGGGCGTCGTGAAAGTTCTCGATATGGGTCTCGCCCGCTTCGATGCAACCGGCGACGATGGCAACATGCCGCAGGCCGAACTGACGCAGTCGGGCCGGGTTATGGGAACGGTCGATTACATGGCACCCGAGCAAGCCCTCGACGCGAAACACGCCGATCATCGGGCGGACATTTATAGTCTTGGTTGCACGTTTTACTATCTGTTGACGGGCCACTCGATTTCGCCCGACGGAACCTTGACGCAAAAGCTTATTTGGCATCAGACCGAGTCGGTTCCGCCGCTGTCGCAAATTTGCCCCGCCGTTGGGCCGAAGTTGGACGAGGTCTTTCGCAAAATGCTCGCCAAGAAACCGGCGGATCGACAACAGTCGATGGGCGAAGTGATTGGCGATCTCGAAGCGTGTGCTGGCGAGTTGTCGCCCGAAGATGCGGCCGCCGCCTTGTCGGGCGGAACGTGTGGCGATATGGCCGACGCGACGCTGAACCAAATCCGCAAGAGTCATGCGACCGTCGTCGAACGCCGCACCGCAACCGACCACGGAACGCTGCCCTCACCAGCACTCGCGACCGCTCCCGCCGGAACGCCACCGAAAGGAAAGTTGCCGCTGTTGGTTGGCGGTTTGGGTGGGCTCGCAGCGATCATCGTGGCGGCCGTTTTTGCGGCCAATAAGTTCAAGGGAGATGGAGATAAAGTCTCGCCCGACTCGGTCGTTCCCGTATCGGTGGTGGGCGAAGAAACACAAGTTCATTTGGAGATCACGCAACCCGGCACGAGCGTCTTTCTCGACGGGCAAGAAATCCAACTCGCCATTGGCAAGACCGACATGGACGAGCAACACCGCTGCTTGCCCGTAAAGTCGGGCAAGAAGTATCGGATCAAAGTCAGCAAGTCGGGCTTTGAGGATTTCGTACAAGACGTTTCTCCGCTGGGCAAACAGCACGAGCAACTGAAGGTCGCTCTGCGTGCGGTCGCCGGTCCGATCGCGCCGCCCGTCTTGCCCAAAAAGACCGAACTCCTCCGCTGGGTGATTGCGAACCGCGGTTCCGCCACACTGTTGGTCGGCTCGGCGAATAAGGAACTCGAAATCCACGGCGCGAAAGACATTCCGTCCGATTCGTTCACGATTAAAGCGATTACGCTCGATGATGCTAAATCGCTGGCCGAAAACGATCTGGCCAAGCAACTGTCTGCGGCCGAAGGGCTGCAAACCTTGTCGCTGAAAGGGGCTGTTATCGGCGATCAGGCCGCCAGCGAACTGGCTAAAGTCAAATCACTTTGGTCGCTCAATTTAAGCCAAACGAAAATCACCGATCTCGGTTTGGAAAAACTGGCTGGCCTGCCGGAACTCCGCGATCTCGATCTGCAAAAAACGAACGTCGGCGACGAAGGGTTGAAAGGGATTGACGAGCGACTTCCTAAACTCGAAAAACTGTTCCTCACCGACACGCAAGTGACCGACGGCGGATTGCTCAACCTGGCCAAGCTCAATGAATTGCAAACGGTTTCGCTCAATGGGACGAAGGTTAGCATTCCCGGCGTCGATGCCTTGAAGAACGCCCTGCCCAAGCTCAAGGTCGCCTGGGATCCGCCCGATGTAGAACGCGAGATCGCCCGCAAGTTGCTCAGCACCGGCGCGACGATTTCGCTCCTGTCTCTGGACGACAAGCCGCTGGGCGAAATTCGCAAGGCGGCCGATTTGCCCGTCGAACGATTTCAAATCCGCACGCTCGACTGGAGCGGAAAGGTGCAAATCACCGACGCCGATCTGTCGCAGCTTACTCAATTGCCGAAACTGCAATCGCTCACGCTCGACGGGACGGGCGTCACGGCCGACGGCGTCGCGAAACTGGCCAGCTTAAAATCGCTAAAGGTCATCGACCTGGGGAGTTTGCAATTGCCCGACCCAGTTGTCGATGGGCTGAAGGCCGTGTTCCCCGGCGGTGAAATTCGCTGGGCACCGAACAATGAACGGCTTGTCGCTCAATGGATTCTCGAACAAAAGGGAACGGTTGGCGTTGCCACGCCGGACGGGGAAATACTGAGTGCGATTGATGATGTCGCCCGGCTGCCAGCGGGCCGCTTCTCTTTGACCTATGTGAAGCTCGACGGAAACGAAACTCTCACCGACGCCGACTTGAAAAAGTTCAAAGGATTCGCTCGACTCGAAACGCTGCTCGTCAGTAATACGGCTGTCGGCGACACGGGCCTCGCGGAATTGGCCAACTGCGCCGCCCTCCGCGACATTGGCTTGAACGGGACCAAAGTCACCGATACCGGAATGGCGATCATTGGCCGTTTTAGTTCGTTGCGAATGCTACTCCTCAGTGGCACGGATATCACCGATCATGGTTTGGAACAACTCAACAATGTTCGCCAACTGACCGATCTCTCACTCGCCAAAACAAAAGTCACCGACGACGGCCTGCTGCAATTGACCCGCTTCACCGGGTTGAATCGTCTGTCGCTCGCCGAAACGGTTTTGACCGACGCCGCCCTGCCGCAGTTGAGTAAGTTCGCCAGCCTCTCGCAGTTGTTTGTCAGTGGGACAAAAATCACCGATGCGGGCGTCGAAGAACTTTCCGTCGCCTTGCCCAAGTGCAAAGTTCAGGGGAACCCGCCGCACCCGCAACGGCTCGCCCTGCGGTGGATTCTTTCGCAAGGGGGCACCGCCGCGACCAAGACGGGCGAAGTCCGTAAGCCGAGTGAACTTCCTCGCGGACCGTGTGAACTAACGAAAATCTATCTGACCGACCTCAATAAAGTGACGGGCGAAATGCTCGCCAACATCGCCCTTTGCACCAACCTCGACGAACTCGACCTGTCGGGCACCAGTACCAATGACGAAGGACTGAAACACGTCGCCAAGATGACTTCGCTGACGCAACTGTCGCTGGCCAATACTCGGGTTAGCGACGTTGGTCTCGTGCAATTGAAGAACCTGACGAAGATCAAGTCGCTCGATTTGCAAGGAACCCGCGTGAAAGGTTTGGAATTCGCAAACCTGTCGGGACTGACCGCGCTCGACACGCTCAATCTCGACAGCACGCAGATCAGTGATCGGGGGGCGGCACAGCTCGCTCAGTTCACGACTCTCGTCGCGCTCAATCTCAACAACAATCCGTCGATTACGGATAAAGGCGTCGGACAACTGGCCCCGCTCGTGAAGTTGCAATCGCTCGGCCTACGGGGAACGCTCGTCGGCGATCCGGCCATGGCCCCGATTGCCAAGTTTGCCGATTTGCAACAGCTTGATCTATCGAGTTCAACCGTGACCGATGCGGGCGTTGCCCAGCTACGAAGCCTTGCGAATTTGCGCACGCTCAATCTGTCCGGAACGACGGTCGGCGACGGTTCGCTCGGCACGGCGGCCGGTTTCAAAAACCTCCGCTCGCTCGACGTGGCCAAGACCAAAGTCACCGACGGCGGCGTAGCCACTTTGCAAAAGTCGTTGCCCGACTGTCGCATCAGCAAATCCGAAAAACGTGCCGACCCCGACCGCCCACCGCTGGACGGCCCCGACGGCGGTGGTCCTGGGCGACCCTTCGGCGGGTCGCGATAAAGCCGATCCGTTTCCGGTCTCAACCGGTAGGGAGTCTATTTCCACCCTCGCGCGACTTCCACGAGGGTTCGCACGAAGCAGCCGGTGCCACCACCGCCGAGCCACGGTTTCGGTTTTTCCGCAAAGGCGGGACCGGCGATGTCGATGTGGGTCCAGGGGACGCCGCTGACGAACTCTTCGAGAAATTTCGCGGCCGTGATTGCACCACCCCAGCGACCTTCGCCCACGTTCTTAATGTCGGCGACCTCGCTCTTGATTTGCTCGCCATATTCGGGAAACATCGGCAATTGCCACGATGGCTCGCCGACGGACTTCGCCGCCGTGAAAATCGTTTCGCACCATTCGGGATCGTTCGTCATCAAACCGGCCACATCGGTCCCGAGCGCGACCATGCAGGCACCCGTCAACGTCGCGAGGTCAATAATTTTGGCGGGAGCCTCCTCAACGGCAACGCACAATACATCGGCCAACACAAGCCGCCCTTCCGCATCGGTGTTGTGAACCTCAATCGTTTTGCCATTCCGGGCGGTCAGCACATCGCCCAACTTATATGCGGCCGGACCCGTCATGTTCTCAACCAAGCCCATCAGACCGATCACATTGACCGGTAATTTCAATTTGGCAATCGCATGGATCGCACCCAACACTGTCGCCGCGCCCGACATGTCCATCTTCATCGTGAGCATCGAATCGCTCGGCTTGAGCGAGAGTCCGCCGGAGTCAAACGTGACCCCTTTGCCGACGAACGCCAACAGCGGGTCTTTTTTCTTGCCGCCGTTGTACCGCAAGATCACGAGCCGCGGCGCACGCGAAGAACCCCGCGCAACGGCCAATAGCGACCCGCATCGCTCTTTCTCCAAACGCTTTTCGTCCCAGACTTCGATCTGTACACCGCAATCTTTCGCCACCTCGCGAGCATGAGCGGCAAACGATTCCGGATACAGGTCTTGCGGCGGTTCGTTGACCAAGTGCCGCGACAGGTTCACACTCTCGCCGAGAATGTCGCCCGATGTGAGAGAGGCTTTGTCGGCCCCGCTCCACACAATTTCCGCAAATGGAAAGGACTTTTTTTCCGCCCGATATAAGTCCTGGCCCTCGCACCCGACGAGTGCGCCCGCGACGGCCTGTTCATGAAAGTGGGCGGGCCAAGTTCCATCATCGAGAAAGAAGGCGACTTTTTTGCGCGGCTTAATGGCGACCTGTCGGGCGGCGGTCGCGGCGATGCGAAAGGCGGTTCCCGCATCGAGCTTGTCGCGTTCGCCCAGCCCGATCACGACGACGATTTTCGTCGTCACTCCTGCTGGTTCGAGGAGCGTTGTTGTTTGATATTTTTTGCCGGTGATGTCGTCCCGTTCGAGGAGTCGCGTGAGCAGACCGCCGGTTGCCCGATCCATCTCGGTCGCGCCACCCACGAGCGGACTTTTTTCGTACAAGCCGACCACGACCACGTCGGCAGCGGTTTCAGAAGCAGACTGTTTGGCGGGCGTGATTTTCATCGGTGTCCTGGGGGTTGGTCGTTGGGGGTTGTGAGTGAGTGGCGTATTCTAACGGTTCGATTGTTGGTCGCCCAGCCGAGGAGGGAATGAACTATTGTCACGCTCCACTGCGCGTCGCGGCTAAAAGCTGGGGATTGTCGCGGCTGAACGGAGGTCTTTCCCTTGCCAAACGTGCGGCTTGTCAACTACGCTATTCGCATGGCTGATGAAGACTTTGGAATTGAATCACTGGCGGAGTATCTGCATCTCGACCCGGCACAGGTGGCCAAATTGGTCGAGCGGGGCCGTTTGCCGGGCCGTCGTGTGGCCGGTCAGTGGCGATTTTCGTCGTCGGCGATTCATCATTGGCTCGAACAAAAGATCGGCCTTTCCGACTCGGACGAATTGGCGTCGCTGGAGGACGTATTACGTACGCCGACGGTGGCCTCGCCCGACGCTCCACTTTCATTCTTGGAAATGTTGCCCGTCGAGGCGATTGCCGTTCCGCTCGCGGCGCGAACTCGCACGAGCGTCATGGCCTCAATGACGGAACTAGCCGCCGCAACGGGTTGGTTGTGGGATCCGCAACAAATGGCCGAGGCCGTTCGTACTCGCGAGGATATGAGCCCGACCGCACTCGAAACGGGTGTGGCACTGCTCCATCCGCGCCGTCCGCAGGCGAGTATTTTGGGTCAAGCGTTTATTGCGTTGGGGATTACCGATCAGGGTATTCCGTTCGGCGGCAGCCGTGGCACCTTGACGGACGTCTTCTTTTTGATCTGCTCGATTGATGATCGAGGACATTTGCAAACGCTCACGCGGCTGAGTCGTCTGCTGTCGCAGGAGGGTTTCCTCTCCGAACTACGGGCGGCACCCGACGCGATTTCCATTCGTGAGTTGATTGCCAAAGCCGAGAAGAAGCTCGAACTGTAGACTTGAAAATGAGGGAAGCACGCGCAGGGTCAAGGTTCGCGTCTTGAGATAAAGGGGCAATTTGCACGGCTCTTGATGCAAGCAAGCAGGAACAGGGAGCGTAAGCTCCCTATTTACGATTTTCTTTGTGCGGTAGTAACTCGTGTGACCGAGAGCTACTGTGAAATACGATGCGTTCACACTTCGAGAGGGTTCGCTTGATTGAGATTGGATCTCCTACCATTTTTAGGCGGGCTAATTGCTGTAACTTCTCGCGGCCCTAGTCGTAGGGTGTGCCGAGTTTATTGTGTCGATGCTCCGACGTGGAGACGTCAAATTTGGGGCTAACGAACCCGCGTTCGTCGCCAGGGAGCCATGTGCTATAGGTTGTCCAGGTAAGGAACCAAACGCGACTGAAAGACGTGATGGGTGGGTGGCGTGATGGAAGAGGGGGATCGGACAACGGAGTGTTCTCCGAGAAGTTGTCATATTTTTGGGGAAGGCGGGGTGTGTAAAAGCAAACAGGGAGCTTACGCTCCCTGCTCGCCGTGTAAATTATTGCTGTAGGGGGACCGTTAGGTCGTCTTGATTTCTGGCGTGTCGCGTTTCGATTGCCAAACGGCCCAAATGAGTCCGACGACCGAGACGCCGATGATGACCCAGAATAAGGTATCGGCAGGCTTACCCTTGATGTCAACTCCGTGGTCGGTCAACAGCGTGATGGCCTTCGAGTCATAGGGCAGAATCAAGCCGATAATCAGCAAGCTGACCATGTTCATCACCTTGATCAAAGGATTGATCGCCGGGCCAGCGGTGTCCTTGAGCGGGTCGCCGACCGTGTCGCCAGTGATGGCCGCTTTGTGTTTTTCGCTCCCCTTGCCGGTGTTGGCTTCGAGATCCTTCGGTTCGTCTTCGATGGTCTTCTTGGCATTGTCCCAGGCACCGCCTGCGTTGGCCATAAAGACAGCGAGAAGTTGACCGACGACGATCATGCCCGCGAGGAAACCGGCCAAGCCAATCACGCCGAGTCCAAACCCGACGAGCATCGGAACCAGTAGGGCGAGCAAGGCTGGCCCGATCAGTTCCTTTTGGGCCGACGTCGTACAGATATCGACGACCCGGCCATAATTTGGTTTCTTGGTACCAGCCCAGATTTCCTTATCACGGAATTGAATGCGGCATTCCTTGACGATCAAAAACGCCGCCCGACCGACCGCACGAATCGTCATCGAACTGAACAAGAACGGCACGGCTCCACCGATCAACATCCCGATAAACAAGGTCGGATCGGAAACGGTGAGGGAGTTAGAGACCGCAGTATAAACGGCGGGCAACACGTGAGCATCTTCGCCCTTTCCACCCGACGCGACCGAGACAATGAAGCTGTTGAACAGCGACACGGCGGCGATCACGGCGGAACCGATGGCGATTCCCTTGGTGATGGCTTTCGTGGTGTTTCCGACGGCGTCGAGATCGGCCAAGGTTTGACGGGCGATTTTATATTGCGCTTCGCCCATTTCCTTTTTGTCGTAACCCATCTCGCCGATCCCGTTGGCATTGTCGGCGACCGGTCCGAAGACGTCCATCGAGATCGTGTTGCCGGTGAGGGTCAACATTCCGATGCCGCACATGGCGACACCGTAAGCGACGAACGTGGCATTGTGAGTGTCGCCATATACAAACACACTTGCCATAATCGCCGCCGCGATAATGAGGACAGCCGCCACGGTACTTTCATATCCGACGGCAAAACCTTGAATGATATTCGTGGCGTGGCCCGTCTGGCAGCTTTTCGCCAAGCTCTTAACTGGTTCGTATTCAGTGCCCGTGTAATACTCGGTGCATTTGTTGAGGAACACAGCGAGAACGATACCAATCAAACAGGTCCAGGCGGGCCGCATGTCGAGCCCCTCTTGACCAAAGTTGGCCCAGGTCGGCAAATTCGTGACGTACTGTTTAATATGTTCGTAATCAGGATAACTTTCCGGGAACCGCAGATAAAAATAACCGAGTGTCAAAAATCCGATGATGCTCAAAACCGATCCGAGAATGAAACCCTTATTAACGCACTTCATCGCTTCGCTGGCGGTTCCCTTGTCGCCCGCTCGCACGCTGTAGGTGCTGATGATGCTCGCGATGACGCCGATGGCCCGTACTAGGAGCGGGAAGATTACTCCCTTATGGCCGAAGCTGGCGATGCCGAGGATCATGGCCGCGACGATGGTGACTTCATAGCTTTCAAAAATGTCGGCCGCCATACCGGCACAATCGCCGACGTTGTCACCGACGTTGTCGGCAATCGTGGCGGCGTTACGTGGATCGTCTTCGGGAATGCCCGCTTCGAGCTTACCGACGAGATCAGCCCCGACGTCGGCCGCTTTCGTATAGATACCGCCGCCGACCCGCATGAACAGGGCGAGCAAGGTTCCACCGAAGCCGAAGCCCAACAGGGCTTCATACGAGCGTTCGCCGTACATTAAAAAGATAATTGAACCACCGAGCAGACCGAGTCCGTCGGTCAACATGCCGGTGATCGTGCCCGTGCGATAACCGAGTTGCAATGCTTGGCCGAAACTGGTTTGCGCGGCGGCAGCGACCCGCAGGTTGCCAATCGTCGCCAACCGCATTCCGACGAAACCGACGGTGGCGGAAAAAATCGAGCCGACCAAGAACGAGAGCGAGCGGCCGAGGGCGATTTTGGTGGCGTTGCCATTGGCAACCGCTTCCACCGTTGCGGAACTTAAAGCGGCAAAGTAGAGGGCGACGGTGATCAAGATGATCAGGACGCCGACGACGCGAAATTGACGAAAGAGGTAAGCATCGGCCCCTTCGCGAATCGCCTGGGCGATTTCCTGCATTTTCTTCGTCCCTTGCGGGGCACCCTTGACCTGACCCACGAGCATCAGGGCGTAACCCAGTCCAGCGAGGGCGACAAAGACGTTGGCGATGAGGGCGATTCGTTCATAGCCGTCATACTTACTATCGGTGAGTGGCTCCCACAGTCTGATCTCTTTGAGTTCTTCCTTAGAACCGGGCACATCCTTGGCAGTTGAGGCAACCTCTGGTGCCGTAACAAACAACTCTGGTCGCACCTGCATCCAGCCGACCGCACCCAACATTCCCAGCACCAATACCGCGAGCCACACCGATGGCAATTTCTTTGTCAGCGTCGTCATAGTTCGTCGTACTCCAACTTCCTTGAAAAAAACCGTTCCCCGAAAGGACTTACGTATACCAATGAGGCTCGCAAACTATCGTCTTTAGCTGAAAAAGGCAAGTCCTGTTTGAGAGTGAACCATCCGTTGCTGGTCATCATTTTGAATGACAGCGAGCAGCAGTGCCAATCAACGCTGGATTTGTGAGAACCCTTTCGGACCGTGCGTGTTTAATATCCCATAGTGTGTTGCGGGTAAACCGCTGTTTTTCCCGATAAATGAAGCCTTGCGGCCGGTTGTCATCACTGGAATGCACCAAATCGGTGCGCGCCAAAAATGGCCCAAAAATAGATTGGACAATCGACAGCCGGTTTGGTGTAATAGAGGCTGCCCGCCTGTGTTTCCCACCTGCCCGGAACTTTCCCTTCCCACCGAACGATTTTTTTATGCGCGGATCGTCCCCCCGATCACAACGGCGCGTGACTTGGCCGAAACTTTCAGCAGTGACCCTGTTGGCGGTGATTGGGATCGTCGTTTTGCAAGGTCAACGACCAACCTTACCCGGGAATGGGGTGCGCGAGTCTCGTCTCTTAGCAGATGACACGACCGCGAACAGCGGACCGTCGGCCGAACAGTTGTCGCAGACCTATGACGACAAAGTCATTCCGCTCTTGAAGAAATACTGTGCCGATTGTCACAGCGGCAAAAAGCCGGAAGGAAATTTCTCGCTCGCCAATTTGCACGATCAGCCGCTACGAGACAAGGCCCGACTAGCCTGGGCGAAGATGCTGCGGAAAATTCGCGAAAGCGAAATGCCGCCCAAGGATGATGCTCAACCACAGCCAGCGGAGCGCGACCAGTTGACCTCGTGGATGGTGGCGGAGATCAAACACATCGACGCGACGCAACCGCTTGATCCCGGTCGCGTGACGATGCGGAGGCTAAATCGGGCCGAGTACAACAACACGATCCGCGATTTAGTCGGCATTGACTTCAAACCGGCCGACGATTTTCCACACGACGACATCGGTTACGGCTTCGACAATATCGGCGATGTGTTGTGGCTGCCGCCGATCTTGCTCGAAAAGTATCTCTCCGCCGCTGAACGGATCATGGACAAGGGACTCGCCCTTCCGCCCGACGCCGTCAAGCCCGGCAACAAACGCTTCGAGGCCGAGAACTTCACCAAGATCAACGGCGGAGAAAAATCGTCCGAGAAACATTACGTCGCGTTCTTTGCCAATGGCGACATGAATCAAAAGGTTGAGATTCCGTTCGCGGGCGAATACACTGTTCGCATTCGCGCCGGGGGCGATCAGTCGGGAACAGAAGCGTGCAAGATGGGACTCAAGATCGACAATAAGGACGTCCGCACGTTTGACGTGAAGACGGTTAAGCCGAAAAACGTCGAGGAAAAGTACAAGTTTACGAAAGCCTCCCATACGATCTCGGTCTCGTTTCTCAATGACTTTTCCGACCCGAAGGCCGCCGATCCCGCCCTTCGAGACCGCAACTTGTACGTATATTATCTGGAACTCGAAGGAAAATTTTCTGACGAGCCAACAAATTTGACGGAATCGTATAAGAAAATAATGATCGCGCCGCCCGACGTGGGCAAAAAGTGGGACTCGGCTCGCAAGATCGTGCAGAACTTTGCCGACCGAGCGTTCCGCCGACCGGCCACGACGGTCGAAGTCGATCGGCTGATGAAACTGTTTGAGATGGCCAGCAAACAAGGAGAACCCTTTGAGAAGAGCATTCAATTCACACTGACGGCCGTGTTGGTCTCGCCCCATTTTTTATTCCGGGTCGAACGTGAAGCACCCGCTGGTGGAAGCAGTACAAAGGAAAAAATCTCAACGCGGCCACTCAATGAGTACGAATTGGCCTCGCGCCTGTCGTATTTCTTGTGGAGCAGTATGCCCGATGATGAACTCTTCGCGATGGCTAAGAAGGAACAACTTCGCGCGAACCTTGAGGCACAAGTTCGCCGGATGCTCAAGGACAAAAAGTCGCAAGCCCTGGTTGATAATTTTGCCGGACAGTGGCTACAGACACGGCGGCTGGAAAACTTGCAGCCCGACCCCAAAATGTTTCCCGCCTTCGACGTTGCGTTGCGGGATGCGATGAAGCAAGAAACCGAACTCTTCTTCGCGACGATCATGAATGAGGACCGCAGCGTACTCGAATTCGTCGATTCTGATTGGACCATGCTCAACGAACGTTTGGCGAAGCATTATGGAATTCCCGGCGTGTCGGGCAGCGAATTCCGCCGCGTGACGTTGCCCAAAGATAATCCTCGCGGTGGTGTCTTGACGCAAGCGACCGTTCTCGCCGTGACGTCGAATCCAACTCGCACGTCGCCGGTCAAGCGGGGCAAATGGGTGCTGGAAAACCTGCTGGGGACACCGCCGCCGCCGCCGCCGGAAATGCTCGAACTGGCCGAGGACAAAGGGGGCGAGTTGAAGGGGACATTGCGTCAAAGAATGGAGCAACATCGGGCCGACCCGAACTGCACGTCGTGTCATTTGCAACTCGACCCGCCTGGGTTCGGGCTGGAAAACTTTGACGCGGTCGGGGCTTTTCGGTCTAAGGAAAAGAACGAGCCGATTGATGCCTCGGGCATTTTGCCGGGAAACAACAAGTTTAACGGGGCCAAGGAGTTAAAAGCCCTGCTGAAACAGCGGTCGGACTTGTTTTCTCGCTGTCTAGCGGAGAAAATGTTAATATACGCGATTGGTAGGGGCGTCGAGGACGGAGACGAGCGTTCGCTGGACCGCCTTGTAACCGCACTCAAACAAAATAACCACAAGTTTTCCGCTCTGGTGATCGAAATTGCCAAGAGTGAACCGTTTCAACTTAAACGCCTTTCAGGACCAAACAAATGACCGCGCCCCGCCTTTCACGACGAACTGTTTTGCGTGGTTTAGGTGCAACGATCGCGCTGCCCCTGCTCGATCAAATGCACATTGTTCCGGCTTGGGCGGCGGCGGGTGGCACTCCCAAGTCGCCAACGCGGATGGCGTTTATGTACATTCCGAACGGTGCCCACATGGCCGATTGGACGCCGACCGAAGAAGGCAAGAAATTCGATCTGCCCGAAACGCTCAAACTTCTTGAACCGCATCGTAAAGAGATGCTCGTACTGACCGGTTTGGCCCAACATCATGCGGCCGCCAATGGCGACGGGCCGGGCGATCATGCCCGGGCGATGTCCACGTTCCTCACCGGGATGCAAGCCAAGAAGACATCGGGGTCCGACATCAAGGTCGGCGTTTCGGTCGATCAAGTGGCGGCCGAACGGCTGCGTAACGCGACGCGGTTTGCGTCGCTCGAAATCGGCTGCGATGCAGGCAAGCAGTCGGGCGAGTGTGACTCGGGCTATAGTTGTGCTTACTCGAACAACTTGGCTTGGAAAGATGCTTCGACGCCGGTTGCGAAAGAGATCAATCCTCGCGCAGTGTTTGATCGACTGTTTGGTCATAGTGACTCCAGCAACGCGCAACGCGAAAAACTTCGCCAAAGCATTCTCGATACAGCGATGGAAGACGCCAAGGATTTACGCGGCAAGTTGGGTGCTGGCGATCAACGTAAACTCGACGAATACTTGACTGCCGTCCGTGAGATTGAAACGCGACTCAACCGCACCGAAAAGAAACCGGCCATTGATCTGTCGAAAGTCAAAGCTCCGTCAGGCGTCCCCTCCGATTACGCTGAGCATATTCGCCTGATGGGCGACATGATGGTGTTGGCGTTCCAAACCGACATGACCCGCGTTTGCACGTTTGTGATTGCCAATGAGGGGAGCAATCGGAACTATCGGTTCATCGACGTTCCAGAAGGCCATCACGAACTTTCGCATCACGAGAAAAAGGTGGAGAAACAAGCCAAAATCGCGAAGATCAATCGTTTCCACATGGAACAGTTCGCCTATGTCATTGGCAAACTGAAAGCAACCAAAGACGGCGACGGGACATTACTCGATCACTCGATGATCGCCTACGGTGGCGGCATCGGCGATGGCAACCGCCACAACCACAACGATCTGCCGATCGTTCTCTTGGGCGGCGGCAACGGCACGATCAAGCCGGGCCGCCATATTCGCTACCCCAAAGACACCCCGCTCAATAATCTGTGGCTCTCGATGCTCGACCGGATGGACGCCCACACCGACAAGCTGGGCGACAGCACAGGGCACCTCACGGGCCTCGACGGTTAGCGTGTCAGGAACGAATGGCAGTGCCATTCGGGACAGACACCTTTTTTCATGTCTTTTCCAGGTTTGACACCGCTGGCTCTTTCAGGAAGGGGCTACCGGCGTCGGCGGGGACGGCCAGGAGCAGGTCGATCAGGTCATAAGGCGTCGATATGCGTCGAGCACCGGCCTGTTTCGAGTTCAGCCTGCATCGTGGCAGTTACTTTGAAATTGGCCGGAAATAACTTCCCGATATCACTTCGTTTTTGACGCCGATTCTGAGTGACCTTTGCACGCTGCGCGTCGCGGCTAACCGAATATCGCAAAATCGGGAAGTTATTTCGGGACTGTTCCTTTGCGGATGGCATCTGCGAGTTGGTTGACAAGACACGCGGTTGGACACGACCGTCGCCAGATATTATCATCTACTCGTCGGACCTGAGTTCATCCGTGGTCCATTTCAATGACTTTCCTCGCTAGTGGTGCAATGACATGAAACACTCAATGATTTGGACCGTCGCGGTGCTTACCCTCGGCGGGTTGCTCGGCTGGCTGGCTGCCTCAGGCAAGTTCCAAACGGATCGACTGATAGCTGCCGAACTGAAGGCCGATAACAAGAACCCGGATACGCTCGACCGCACGGTCCTACCGATTCCAGAGCCGAAACCGATGCCGATCACGGCACTCGACGCCCGCAATGCCAAGGCTCCGCCGCGATTCGAGATCAAAGCCCCGGCGGGCGCGCCGAACGTCCTCATCGTGTTGATCGATGACATGGGTTTCGGTCAATCGAGTGCCTTCGGTGGGCCGATCCACATGCCGACCTTGGATAAAATGGCGAAAGGCGGATTGAAGTACAACCAATTTCACACTACCGCACTCTGCTCTCCCACCCGCGCGGCTTTGCTCAGCGGCCGCAATCATCATGTCAACAATATGGGATCGATCACGGAGACGGCGACCGCGTTTCCCGGCCAGACCGGGCAGCGGCCCAACGCCGTCGCACCGCTGGCAGAGATGCTGCGACTCAACGGTTATAGTACGGCAGCATTCGGCAAGTCGCATGAGACCGCAGCCTGGGAAGTCAGCCCGTCCGGTCCAACTGACCGTTGGCCGACCCGCTCCGGCTTCGACAAGTTTTACGGTTTCATCGGCGGCGAGGCCAACCAATGGGCACCGGGCCTGTACGAAGACATGACCCGCGTTGAACTGCCGAAGGATCCGAAGTACCATTTGATGACCGACCTCGCTAACCAGGCGATCAAGTGGACCAATTTTCAGAAGGCCCTCACGCCGGACAAGCCGTTCTTCACCTACTTCGCGCCGGGTGCCACACACGCACCCCACCACGTTCCCAAGGAATGGATTGCCAAGTACAAAGGAAAATTCGATCAGGGTTGGGACAAACTCCGCGAAGAAACGCTGGCCCGCCAGATCAAACTTGGCGTCGTTCCCACCGGCACCAAGCTCGCCCCCAAGCCCGAGGCGATCAAGGATTGGGACAAACTTAGTGCCGATGAAAAGCGGCTCTTCACCCGCCAGATGGAAGTCTTCGCTGGCTTCGGTGAGTACGCCGACTTTGAAGTCGGTCGTGTCATTCAGGCCATCGAAGACCTCGGCCAACTTGACAATACACTCATTTTCTACGCCGTGGGGGACAACGGCGCAAGTGCCGAAGGCACCATGAACGGTTTACTAAACGAAATGACCTACTTCAACGGCGTACCTGAATCCGTTCCGGAGATTCTCAAGCACATCGACGACCTGGGCGGTCCGAATTCCTATGGCCACTACGCCGCCGGTTGGGCCGTCGCGGGCGACACGCCGTTTACTTGGACAAAACAAGTCGCGGGCACATACGGCGGCTGTCGCAACGGCTTGGTCGCTCATTGGCCCAAAGGGATCAAGGCTAAGGGCGAAGTGCGGTCGCAATGGCATCACGTCATCGACATCGCGCCGACCATTCTTGAAGCGGCTGGCCTGCCCGAGCCGAAGTCGGTGAACGGAACGCCGCAGACACCAATCGAAGGGGTGAGCATGGTCTACACGTTCGCCGACGCCAAAGCCAAGGACCGTCACAAGACGCAATACTTCGAGATTTTTGGCAATCGGGGCATCTACCATGACGGTTGGCTCGCCCACACCGTCCACCGCGCCGCCTGGGAGCGTGAACCCCGGCATCCCTTCCTTGAGGACAAGTGGGAACTCTACCACGTCGAAGAGGACTTCAGTTCGGCCAACGATCTGGCTGCGAAGAACCCCGAGAAGCTCAAGGAGCTACAGGAATTGTTTCTGAAGGAAGCGGTCAAGAATCAGGTGTTGCCCCTGGATGATCGAGTGCTCGAACGTCTGAACGCCGCCCTCGTCGGCCGTCCCGATCTGATGGCTGGCCGCACGTCGCTGACGGTCTACGAAGGCATGGTCGGAATGTCTGAGAACGTCTTCATCGACACCAAAAACCGCTCGTACAGCCTCTCCGCCGAAGTGGAGATTCCTGCGGGCGGGGCCAACGGCGTGATCCTCGCGCAGGCGGGCAAGTTCGGCGGCTGGAGTCTGTATCTCAAGGACGGCAAGCCGATGTACGCCTACAACTTCCTCGGTCTACAGACGTTCAAGGTCGCGGCGACCGCGGCCGTTCCCGCCGGCAAGGCGACCATCCGATACGAGTTCACTTACGACGGCGGCGGTCTGGGCAAAGGGGGCACGGGAATCATCCTCGTCAACGGCAAGAAAGTCGCTGAAGGAAAGATCGAACGCACGCAGGCGTTCGCCTTCTCTGCGGATGAAGGCGCGTCTGTCGGTCTCGATGATGAGACAGCGGTGTCCAACGATTACAAGGAAGGCGACAACAAGTTCACCGGCAAGATCCAGAAAGTGGTCATCGAGGTCGGACCCGTAAAACTGGTCGCCGCAGATGTGGAAAAACTGAAGAAGTCCAAAGCGGAATTGAAGGCGGCGGAATAATCGCCGTTAAGCACAACCCCGCCCCGGCAGGTGCCGAGGCGGATAATGGCTGATACGTGGTCCTGGGCCTCTACGACTCGCTCGAACCGAGGTTCGACAACCTACATACCCAATTCAGTCAACGGAGAACCCGAACCAAACAGAGTTAAGTCGCCATTAGGGGAAAGGTCGAAAGTCATCCAAAAAATCGGTCTTGTCGTTCTCTCCCAAGACACGGTCGGCGTTCGACAGGGATTCTCAGTGTTTCACTCTGGAATGTCTTCTCGACTTCACAACCCGAAACGTAAGTGAGGATTCTCGCGTTTTTACCTGCATTCCTCGCTAACG
>JAYUFG010000599.1:0-3011 GCA_043738845.1 Planctomycetaceae bacterium | reverse complement strand
ACATACCGTAAGACATTGGGTGCCACGGTTGGCTTGTCCAACCGTGCAGAACGGTGGATTTCTCGGCAATTCTCACTGCTGGACAAGCCAGCAGTGGCCCCCTCCAGACTACCGATTATGAAACATTGATCGGCCGTGAGAGGTGATGAGTCGTCAACCCGTCGAAATGTCGCCTGTTTTGCGCCTATCGACAATGATATGCCTGCGTCCGGTCGCCGTGCAACGTCGGGGCGAATCCAAAAATTAAAAGGGCAAACCTGTGATCTTTGTGGAAAAGCATTTTGGATCGGCATGGGTTTGCCGGTTCCGCCAGCTTTGTTCTGGGCGATAAACGGCGACATTCGGGCAGTTTGCAGGCCAAATTGCTGGGGAAATAAGGATTTCTGTGGTATCTCTGACCAGTCGTAACGGATGTTTTTTGCCGGTGGTAACCGGTGTTTCCGGCTGGCGTTAAATCACCCAAAATCGGCCGGAACGTTTGACTACGCTTTTCGCTCTTGTACAATTAAGGGAGTTGAGATTGGCCCATTCCTAACGAAAAAAACGCCGACTTCAATCCTGCCCCAAGCGTTTTCTTCCGTGAACGCCCTCACTTTCTCCCCTATTGTTGATTGCGAGTTGCATGATGAACGTTCTCTTCGCCTTTGGTGGCGGCCCCTACGATTGGTTGATTATCGCGGGTGTGGTGTTCCTCCTGTTCGGAAATCGTCTCCCCTCGACGATGCGAAATCTGGGTCGGGGCGTGACAGAATTCAAAAAAGGGATGAGCGGACTGGACGAATCCCCTGACACCGAAGTTACCAAGTAGGGTATAATCGAGTGAGCGGTATGAGTTGTTTTCCTGTTCACTCCTCGTCTTGCGAGGTCACTTAAAATGAATACCTTATTTGCCTTTGGTGGCGGTCCCTACGATTGGCTCATTATCGCCGGAGTTGTGTTCCTCCTGTTTGGAAATCGACTTCCACAGGCGATGCGCAATCTTGGCCGCGGCGTGACCGAGTTCAAAAAGGGGGTGTCGGGCTTGGAAGACGAATCCACCGAAGAAGAAGATGCAAACCACCCCAAGCCTAAAAAGCCCGAGGCGACCAAACAAGAATAACGCCTCTTCAGGTGCGGGCCATTGGTTTGCAGCGGACCCTACGGCGACCACGGATATTCAGAGACAACGTGAACAATTTTGTCAGGCCACAGTCCTGACCTACATGGGAAAGGTTACCCGATGTTTGGACTTTCCACTTCTCACATGGTGATTATCGCGGTCGTGGCGATCATGTTGTTCGGCGACCGGTTGCCAGAGGTTGCCCGGTCGTTTGGAAAACAATTTTCTGAATTGAAAAAAGGGTTGGGCCATGTCGAGCGTGAATTCAAATCGGCGATGAACGATTCGCCGTCCTCTTCCAATAATTCTTCTTCGTCGAAATCTTCGTCCGCTTCTGCTTCGCGGCGGATTGTGAACTACAATCCCATCGACGACTCCGACGAATCGACCGCGCCCAAATTCGAGCCGCCGCCAGCCGAGTAATTCTGGTCGGGCGGAATCAAGAGACGGCGTGTCAACCATTGGCCAGAATGCCGCGCCCTCGCTGCATCCCGACCCCCTTTTCGCACGGTGGCAGTTTGCTTGGGAGTCGAGTCGAATTTGCGCCCTAAGATATTCACGCAACTCCTCTGGGAAACTGTACCGTCCCAATGCTAAGATAGGCCCATGACTGACCTCGTCCGACAAGAAATTGTGACCACCGCCAATACGATCGTCGTGAAAGTGGGCACACGCGTCCTAACCAAGCCGAGCGGTGTTCTCGACGTCGAGCGAATTGCCGCGCTGGCCGAAGACCTGAACTTTCTCCTCGACAGCGGTCGCCATGTCGTGCTGGTCAGTTCCGGCGCGGTCGGGGCCGGACTGGGACAACTTCAGCTTCCCGGCCGACCGACCGACCTTGCCCAATTGCAAGCCGTTGCCGCCGTGGGCCAATGTCATCTCATGCAGGCGTATGATCGCGCCTTCAATAAACATGGTCGTCATGCGGCGCAAATTCTGCTGACCGCCGACGATCTCGACCATCGGACGAAGTATCTCAATATCCGCAATACGCTCCTCGCGCTGCTGGAATTCGGGGCGGTGCCGATTATCAACGAGAACGACACGGTGAGCGTTGAGGAATTGCAAACGACGTTCGGCGATAATGATCGACTGGCTGCAATGGTCACGAACCTCATCCGCGCTCCGCTCTTGGTGCTGCTCTCGGATGTCCTCGGTTTGTACGACGGCGACCCGACCGATCCGAACGCGAAAATTATCCCGACCGTCACAAAGCTCGACGAGTCGATCTTCGCCCTTGTCCGTGACAAAAAAACGGGCTTAAGCAAAGGGGGGATGGCCAGCAAACTGAACGCCGCCCGGATTGCCACGACCGCCGGCGAAAACGTGATTATCACTTCCGGCAAAGTGCCCGACGTGTTGCGGCGAATTATTTCGGGCGAGTCGATTGGCACGCTCTTCGTCGCCCAGGGACAAGCCCTCTCCTCGTTCAAGCGGTGGCTGGGCTTCACGGTGCAGCCGAAGGGGCAACTGGTCCTCGATGACGGTGCCCGCCGGGCTGTTGAAATCAATGGGAAGAGCCTGCTGTCGATTGGGGTCGTGGAGGTCGCGGGGACATTTCAAAAAGGGGACGTGGTTGCTCTCCGAGATTGCAATGGGGACGAATTTGCGCGGGGTTTGACGAATTATTCCGCCGCCGACGTACTGCGGATTAAGGGGCTAAAAACCGAGGCCATCGCGGCGGCCCTCGGGCATTGCCCCTACGACGAAATCATCCACCGCGACAATCTGGCGATGACGAAATAATCGGTAGGACGGGCTTCCTGTAACTGACAATCGCAACTATTTTGCCCGCCGCCGAGACGTGCGAAGTGCCGCGAACAGCAAGTACACGAACCCAACGCCCAGGCTCACGACGGTCGCTGGCTCCGGTGCGTTGGCCAACAAAAATTCGTTTTGGGCCGCAGCGGGC
>JAYUFG010000598.1:0-7936 GCA_043738845.1 Planctomycetaceae bacterium | reverse complement strand
GACGAAGCCTTACACCGATATGAGTTTTGGGATGGGTAAGCCCAGCTATCCGACGATTAGCATGACCCACTTCGCCGCGCGGATGTACTGCCAGTGGTTGAACGAAAAGACGGGCCGCTTTTATCGCTTGCCCACAGAGGCGGAGTGGGAGTACGCCTGTCGGGCTGGATCGACGACCGCGTACTACTTTGGCGATGATCCGAAACAGCTTGAGAAGAATGGTTGGTTTAATGACAACAGCAACGACAAGTATCACAAGGTTGGAACGAAGCCTGCGAATGCCTGGGGTTTGCATGACATGACGGGCAACGTTTCGCAATGGGTCTTCGATCAGTACCTTCCCGACTATTACAAACAGAATGCGGGCAAGCTGGCCGTGAATCCCGTCGCGATTCCCGACAAGGAATATCCCCACGTTGTTCGGGGCGGAGCCTGGGATGATGAGGCGGCCGATTGTCGCAGTGCTGCCCGTCGCGGGTCGAACGCCGATTGGAAAGAACAAGACCCCCAAAATCCCAAGAGTGTGTGGTATCTGACCGACGCGCAGTTCGTCGGGATGCGACTCGTACGGCCGCTGAAGGAACCGACCGCCGAGGAGAAGCAAAAAATTTGGGAATACGGTTTGGACAAGGTGAAACTCAAACCGAACAACCCGACCGGCAAGACGGGTCCAGCGTCGGATTGAAGTGAGGGCCAGCTTCGACGAAACCCTCGCCGCTTAGCCGTCGCGCCCACGCGACGATTCGGTCGTGGACGACCGGGCTAAGCAATGCGGCAACCGGCCGCGTTTTCGACCAACTCCGTTCGATGACCAACACGGCCCATCACACCTCGAGCAGCATCCGCAGCGGGTTCTCAATAATCTCTTTGACCCGGCGAAGGCACGTGACCGCCTCGCGACCGTCCACAATCCGGTGATCGTAGGTCAACGCCAAATACATCATCGGGCGAATGACCACATTTCCATCGCGGGCGACCGGCCGATCTTGAATCGCGTGCAGGCCGAGAATTCCGCTTTGTGGCGGATTGATAATCGGCGTCGAAAGGAGCGAGCCATAGACGCCACCATTGCTGATGGTGAACGTCCCTCCTTCAAGCTCCTCGATCTTGAGTTTGTTGTCTCTGGCCCTTAGGGCTAGGTCGTTGATCGCCAACTCGATCTCGGCGAAGCTCATTCGTTCGGCATTGCGCACGACCGGCACAACGAGTCCTTTGCCACCGCCGACCGCGATCCCAATGTCGTAATAATTGCGATAGACGATATTGTCGCCGCGAATTTCGGCGTTGATTTGCGGAATCGTTTTCAGGGCTTCAATCGTGGCTTTGACGAAGAACGACATGAAGCCCAACTTGACGCCGTACATTTCTTGGAACGTCGTGCCTTGCTCCTTGCGAAGATGGATCACGGCCGACATATCGACTTCGTTGAAGGTCGTGAGCAACGCCGCGTTCTGTTGCGCCTCGACGAGCCGCCGGGCGATCTTGCGGCGGATCATCGTCATCGGAACGACTTCTTCCTCGCGTCCGGCCGCCGTCGAAACCAGGATCGGCTTTGGTGCGACAGGAGCGGGCTTCGCCGATTTCGCCGGAGTCATTTCTCCAGAGGAAGTCTTGGCGGGCAACGGCGGCGGTAGTGGAGCCGGTTTTTCAGCGACTGTCGTGCGAGGAGCGGGAGCTACGGCCACGGTTTCTTTCTTGATAGCGGGCGGAGAAATCGCCGCCGTAATCGGCGCAGGTGACACAGCGCCGTTGCCCACGCTCGCGGTGGCACCTTCTTCAAAAATGCCGATCACATCGCCGACGTTGGCGGTTTCGCCACGGGCTTTCAGAATTTGGGCGACGACGCCACCAACGGGAGCGGAAAGTTCGACGGTCGCTTTGTCCGATTCGATCTCGACGACCGGCTCGTCTTTCTCCACCCGTTGGCCCGGCTGCTTGAGCCAGGCTCCAATTTGCACCTCAGTAATGGATTCGCCAACCTGGGGAACCTTCAGTTCAATGGCCATGAATCTCGCCGACCTTATCTCTGGTTAATGTACTTTGTTGGTTTCGGTTTTCTAAATTCCGCCGAAGGCTTTCATCAGGAGTTGCTTCTGTTCGATCTTGTGACTGTTGGCGGAACCGGTCGCCGGACTCGCGGCGGCCCGGCGGAAGATGCCCGAAAATGGCATTCGGTCAAACAACTTCTCGCCAATATTGCACCGCAGGTTTCGCCAGGCACCCATATTTTCCGGTTCTTCTTGGACCCAATAGACGGGCGTTCCGTCGGGATAATGTGATAAGGCTGCCCGCAACGACTCACGTGGTAAAGGATACAACTGTTCCATTCGCACAATCGCTACGTCGTCCCGTTTCAAGTCGGCCCGCTCCTGCTCCAACTCATAATAGATTTTGCCACAGCAGAGCAACACTCGATCAACACGCTTGCGGTCGGGATCGCTGTCGGGAATGATCCTTTGAAACCGGCCGCTGGCACATTCTTCCAGTGTCGAGACGGCTTTCGGATGTCGCAACAAACTCTTGGGCGACATGACAATGAGCGGTTTTCGCCAGCTTCGTAACACCTGCCGACGAAGGCAATGATAATACTGGGCGGGCGTGGTCAAGTTCACGATTTGCATGTTGTCCGAAGCGGCCAACGCCAAGAATCGTTCGAGCCGCGCGCTCGAATGTTCTGGCCCCATCCCTTCAAAACCGTGCGGCAAGAGCAGCACGATCCCACTGAGCCGCCGCCATTTGTCCTCTCCGCTGGCGATGAACTGGTCGATCACGACCTGTGCGACGTTGACAAAGTCGCCGAATTGAGCCTCCCAAATGACGAGTCCTTCTGGCGTGTCGAGACTGTAACCATATTCAAAGCCCAGCACGGCCGACTCGGACAATGCACTGTTGTAAATCTCAATCGGCCCTTGCTCCTTTTCGAGATGAGCCAGCGGCATATATTCGTAGTCATTTTCGTAGTCGTGCAAAACGGCGTGACGATGCGAGAATGTTCCCCGCTGACAATCTTGACCCGTCATCCGAATCCGCAAACCTTCGGTCAAGAGCGACGCAAACGCCAAGGCCTCTCCGCAGGCCCAATCGAGATTTTTCTTCCCGTCGGCCATATCCCGCCGCTGCTCGAGCAGACGTTCAATCTTCGGATGGGGCGTGAACCCTTCCGGCAACAGGGTTTGTTTTTTGAGCAGTTCCGCCAGTCGCGATTTGGAAACGCGGAAATCGAATTCTTCAATATCGCTTTCCGGACCACCTTGCCAACCGCTCCAAAATCGGGCGGGCGTTTCGTTGTGCGGCTGATACTTGTCGCTCTTGGCGACGGAAAGTTCAAGTTCGAGCTTCTCCCGCTGCTTCGCCGCGATCTTGTCGGCGTCCTCTTGCGTGATTCCGCCCGACTTCAGCAGATTTTCCAGGTAAGCGTCTCGCACGCTCTTCCGCTGTTCGATCAGACGATACATCTTCGGCTGCGTGAAGGAGGGTTCGTCCCCTTCGTTGTGACCACGGCGGCGATAACAGTACATGTCGATGACGACGTCCCGCTGAAACTTTTGGCGGAAGTCGAGCGCGAGCCGCACGACCTGAGCCACCGCTTCCGGATTTTCGCCGTTGACGTGGAAAATGGGGATTTGCAACATCTTGGCGACGTCGGTCGCATAACGACAACTGCGGGCATCGCGGGGCGAAGTCGTAAAACCGACCTGATTATTGACGACGATGTGAATCGTTCCGCCGGTCTTATAGGCTGCCAGTTCGGAAAGATTCATCGTCTCGGGAACGATCCCTTCTCCGGCGAAGGCTGCATCGCCGTGAATCAAAATGCACAATCCTTTACGGCGTTCGTAATCTTCGTGGCGGTCTTGCTTCGCTCGCAACCGACCGAGGGCGACCGGATTAACATATTCCAAATGGCTGGGGTTAAAGCAGAGCGACAGGTGAATTTTTTGACCGGCGGTCGTGATCCAATCGCCGCTGTAGCCCAGGTGATACTTCACGTCACCCCGGCCGAGGTGCATTTCGGGATCAAGATCGGCGAACTCACGGAAAATTTCCTGCGGACTCTTGCCCATGATGTTGGCCAAGACATTCAAACGGCCGCGATGGGCCATTGCGAGGACGATCTCTTCCGTACCGAGATCGCCCGCCTTTTCAATCGCCAACTCCAGCAGTGGAATCAGACTCTCGGCCCCTTCGAGCGAAAAACTTTTCGAGCCGAGGAATTTCTTTTGCAAGAACTCTTCAAAAATGACGGCGTCGGTCAGGCGGACCAAAATCCGATGTTGTTCCTGGCGAGAAAGTTGCAACCGATTTTGCGTAGTTTCCATGCGGTCTTGTAACCATTGCCGCACCGCCAGATCGTCCATGTGCATAAACTGCACGGCGATCTCGCGACAATAAGTGTTTCGCATCCGCTCGATGATCGAACCGAGCGTGAGCTTTTGGACTCCGCCAATCGTGTCGGTCGAAAAGGGGCGGTCAAAATCGGCGGGCGAGAAACCATACCGAGCCGGATCAAGTTCAGCGACCGAAGTTCGTGGCGTTCCCAAGGGGTCAAGCTCGGCGACTATATGCCCCCGCACGCGATACGCCCGCACCAACTGATCGACCCGATCTTGCAAAACGGCCATGTCCACCGGCGCGGGCGACGGCGGTCCGTTCGCGGTCAACCGGAGAGCAGTGGAAGTCGTCGTGATCGGCGTCGGCGGATTGAAAATGCTCCACGACTTAAACGAGGGACCAATTTGCGCAGCGGGCAGATGCCCGTTCGCATGACCATTGCCGTTATGATTCCCGTCGCCGTGTCCAGCACCGTTCCCATCGCCATTGGACGAACCCTGGGCTTCTTCCAGGTGGTCAAAGTACGTTCGCCAGTCGGCCGGGATCGAATCTGGGTCGCGCACGTATTCCTCGTACAGCCCCTCGATGAACGAAAGACTGATGAGGCTATCCAACTCGCCTTCTTCTTCAACACGGCTCATGATCGAGAGACCTACTGAGATAGGTCCAAAACGGGAGGGTCGAATTTCCGCCGAAATCGCCCGAAGTGTTTGTCGGCAACCATTTTCGCGTTTTTCGGCCCAGTCGGCAAGCCCGAAACTAGGCCACCAAACAGCCCGTTGTTGGAAGAATACGGCGGCATTTGCCGAGAAGAGGTTCAGAGCGGTTGAAGTCGTGTATAGTATAAACGACCGATGTTGTGCGGTCTCACACGGCGAACACATCGGCCCTGTTGCTGACACCCAGGGCCATTTTGATACAATGCCAGACCGTTTGAATTTCGTTTGAGACGTGCCCCTTCAACGCCTAACCCTCTCGATCCGTGCCCTCAATTTTACTTGATGGAAAATCGCTCGCCCGCCAGATGCAGTCGGAACTTACCGACGAAGTGGCGGACTTCATCGAGAACAATGGAGAGACTCCGCACTTGGCCGCGATTCTCGTGGGCGAAAATCCCGCCAGCGAGGTCTACGTTCGCAACAAGCAACAGGCCTGTCAAAGGGTTGCCATTGAGAGCAGCCTGCGCCGACTTTCCGCCGAGACAACCCAGGAGGAACTCCTTGCGTTGATTGGAAAACTGAATCGCGACCGCACCGTCCACGGAATTTTAGTACAACTTCCCTTGCCGAAACAGATTGACGAAAATCGCATCCTCTCCGCCGTCAGCCCGCTCAAAGACGTGGACGCTTTTCATCCCGAGAACGTCGGACGGATCGTCCAAGGGCGGCCGCGATTTCTGCCCTGCACGCCGCACGGCGTTGTGCAATTGCTCGTCCGCAATAACATTGAAATCGCCGGGCGTCACGTTGTCGTCGTCGGCCGTAGCGACATTGTGGGCAAGCCGGTCGCGATCATGCTCGTACAGAAGGGTTACGACGCGACTGTCACCATTTGTCACAGCCGCACGGAGAACTTGGCGGAAATCACCCGGCAAGCCGACATCTTGATCGTCGCCATTGGTCGCCCCAAATTCATTACTGCCGCGATGATCAAGCCCGGTGCGGCCGTGATCGACGTGGGCATCAATCGGACGGAAACGGGTCTGGTGGGCGACGTCGATTTTGACGGTGCCAAAGAAGTGGCAGGCCACATCACTCCTGTCCCTGGTGGCGTTGGCCCGATGACGATTACGATGCTCCTTCGCAACACCCTGACTGCGGCCCGAGAACAACAGGAGTAGAAACCATCGTCGGCTTGGATCACCGGACGACGTACTTTTGCGCGAACGTCCGCCGTTCCGAATTTGTCTTAAGTTATCCTCAAAGTTATCCACGATCCCTACCGCTGAATCGCATCTCCAAACCTTCGACCCCTCTCACATCGTCAACCCTTTTGCCCCCGTAGCTCAACCGGATAGAGCACCTGCCTTCTAAGCAGGATGTTACAGGTTCGATCCCTGTCGGGGGTACTAAAAAAGCCTATAAAACAAGGGTTTTTTGAGTGTTTTAGAAAATGGACGGAATTGAGATAACTACCGGTGCTACGCAGGTGCTACGGCAGAACCAAAGTCGGGTGGTTTTTCCACTTACGTCGTCAGGCGTAGACGCTCAACCATTGGCGGACATTCATCTTGAACGTGCGGTACCACGGCCGTCGCGAATCCTGACCACCCCGTCCCCCGTTGGCCGTTCCCTGCGAAGCACACTATCCGCTCGCGTCCGCTCACCGAATGGCGCGTGTAATGAACTATGGGCGTGATTGTCGCGTGATGCGGGCTTGCACGTCGGATGGGAGCAACAACGCCCCGCGGTTACAAACGATGCAACGGTTGCGTTTGAAATGTTATCAGCATCGCGGTCCGAAAATCGCATCGCGGAAAACGTGAATGACAATCACGCCCGGATTTCTCGACAATTGCCAACAATTGTTAGCCAGCGTAAAATGCTCGCGCGGGCGCGAGACGCATCATACGACCTTATCCGACCCGAACAATGGCCAAATCGTCGCCTGAATTCGATCCCCAAAAACGACCAAACGCAAAAACCCTTGAAAAGGTTTCCAGCGTTTAGTTGACGGTCGCCACTTTCATCCATTGCCACAAAATGACCCGCCGCCCGGCTATCCCGATACGGCCAATGGCTTTACGTGCCCCACAAGCCGTCCCTGGCGTGACCGCCTGAACGCGAGCGATGATTTCGATGCACGTGCGGAATGTGAGATAGAATCAGAGTCGGAAATGGGGGCGGGCCAGTGGTAATAGAACTACCCCTAAAAAATAACTAACTGTCTGCGAAACGGTCGCCATCGGTGAACTCCGCAAACCGAACCCGGTCGGATAGAACCTATTACCCGGCCCGTTGTTGGATGTCGGTTTTTCACGAACCGGACGATGCGTTAAATCGCACGTTTGAATTTCGTGCTATTTTTCGTCTGATTTCAACCGGCGCGTCTCTGATGCGTGCTTGACACTAACGAGCCAACAATTATCGAATTCAAATACGAGCGTATTGTCAGCGAATCTATATCCCTTCCAATGCCCACGGAGGGTAACCGCGTCGTACATATTTAATTTCAACAATGATGTCTGTTGCTCCGGCGAGAATCGAAAATATATGTGGAAAATATTAGAATTCGGAGTCAATGGCTCGTTGTTAAACATCGGACCAACTCTGACGACCGCACCGTCATCGGTTTTTTCGACGAATATTACGAACCCGAAAATTTCGATAGTTTTGTTACGGTACTTTGCGTCCAATGCTAGCGCGTTGTTGTTGTAATTCGCGAACAACATCCTGGGGTCCGTCACAAAATCCGCATTTGGAGCAGTTGTGGTTGCCGTGAATTTCGTGCGGATGGGGGGTTTTTCGTCTGAATGCGCCTTCCAATATAAGTACCCACAAACACAGGCGATAACACCGAAAACTGTCAGCACAATACCTATTCCAACTCGGCTTCCCATCCGCACACCACGCGAAGCGGGGCGCGAATGTGGAGTATACGACGG
>JAYUFG010000597.1:0-3014 GCA_043738845.1 Planctomycetaceae bacterium | reverse complement strand
GCCCAATCCAGGCGACGCAGTTTAACTCACAATACGCCAATTCTCCTATTGACGTTTTCATGACCCTCCCACCGACGCAAAAGCTGACGTGGTCCCGACGATTGGATTTGACCGAAACCTGCCTTGACACAAGGGCGAAAATCGACACAATCGCGGCACGGTTGCGCTGGAGTGTGGGGAGAACGGATTTTTCCCCGCCATCGTAACGAAACACGTTCCCACCCTGTCGGAACATTTTCCAGCAATGGAAATTCCGCCTGGAGGCAAGGAGGCCTCAGGCATGACGCCAACGCCATCAAACACTCCGGGGATTCCTCTCCGCGAACTGTTGCGAAACGCCGATTTTTACGGCGCCGAAAATATTCTCGTTTCCGCCTGTTGCGGAGATTCCCGCGTTTGCTCCCCCGGCGATTTGTTCGTCGCCATGATGGGACCGCATCAAGATGGTCACGACTTCGTCGCTGAGGCCGTCGCCAACGGAGCCACGGCAATCTTGGCCGAACGATTGTTGCCGATGGCGGGCGTGCCCGTCGTGGTCGTGCCCGACGCCCGTTGGGCTTATGGCCGAATTTGTCAGGCCCTCGCTGGCGATCCGAGCCATTCGCTCAAAGTGATCGGCGTAAGCGGTACCAACGGAAAAACATCGGTTGCTTGTTTGATCGCAGCCATGTTGGAAGCAGCCGGGGATGCAGTCGGCATGTTGAACTCACTTGGATATTGCGACGGTCGCGAGTTTGAACCATCGTTGTGGCCGACTCCTCCCCCTCCGGTCTTGGCCCACTGGTTGGCCCGCATGCGCGACAATGGTTGCAGCTATGCGATTGTTGAAGTGTCGAGCGAGGCGTTGTTGCACGGAACCTTGGCAGGCGTTGAGTTAAATTCCGCCTGTCTCACAAATGTACGTCGGGGCGATCTGGCGGCCCACGGTTCGATCACGAATTATCAAGCGGCCAAGGCCCGTTTGTTTGAACACTTAGCGAAGGACGGCGCGGCGATTTTGAACATTGATGACCCGGTTGTCGAGGGATTGCTCGTAAATCTGCGCAATCCAACATTGACCGTTTCCTTGCATGAAGATGCCGAGATCACCGCGACGCTGCTTGAGCGGAGCCGCAGTGAACAAACATTTTTGCTTTCTGCCGGGAGCGATTCCACACCGGTCCGCACGTCGATTGTGGGCGACTCGCATATTACGAATTGTTTGTTGGCGGCGGCGATTGGCTTGGCGTATGGTCTCGATCTGCCAACGGTCGTACGTGGTTTAGAAGGGGTCAAAAAAATCCCTAGCCGTTTGGAACGAATCGAATGTGGACAGCCGTTCGGCGTTTTTGTCGATGAAGCAGCCACGCCCGACCGCTTGGCCAATGCACTGATTACTCTGCGGGAAGTGACGCCGGGCCGTTTGATTTGTGTGGCCTCACTCGGATATGAATGTCAGCCTTCGGAACAACTCGAGATGTCGCGGGCCGTCGAAAAGATGGCCAACGTCGTGATCGCGACGGGCGAACTGACCCGTGATCCGGCGATGCGCGGAAATTTAGCCCGATTGCTGCGGGGCTTTTCCACGCCGCAGACGGTGCAGATCGTGGCCGACCGCGAATTGGCGATTCGCTGGGCCTTGAACGAGGCCCAGCCTGGTGATTGTGTGCTGATTACGGGCGACCGCCGCGGGATCGGACGGATGTTCGCGGGTGCGGACAGCGACACGAGCGACCGCCACATTGCTCAACAGTGGTTGTATGATCGCGGTTCATTGTTAGGAACGCGAATGGCGTCGTGAGTAGCGAATGTTGGAGAACTCCTCGAACCAGTGAAACTTTGAATGGTGAAACCATGAATGAGGCTCTTCGCGCCGCGTTGCGTTTGCGGGAATGCGACGCTACCCTCCCTCCTGGGTAGGATCAACAGTTTGTCGAAAGCGGGTACTGGGTCATTCGCCTCGACAAGCGATTCGCACGAGAGCCTAGCACTGAGCGTCGGGGTGATGGAAACATCACCCCGACGCATCAGGGAACACCAGAACGTCGGCCATCGCACTTCTGCGGTCGCCGACGTTTTTTTGTGGCAACCCCGGTGGGGTTGAATCATTTCGTTGCAAATTTCGACCGGCCCGCTTGCCCAACAGTGGAACCCGGCATGGTTGTTTTATGAGAGGTATAGGATTGGCACACTAAATAATGTGGTCGTTGGCGACAGTTATTGATGCGCCAATTGTCATTCCGCGTTCATTACCACCCGAAAACCTAAATTCGGATACCGCGAGTACGTCGTGTTGATGTTGCGGAACGAAGCACGTGACCACATCGCGAGCGTGTGCCACGCGCCGCCACGGCGAACTTTCACTTTGCCATCGTCCGGACCCTGCGGATCATCGACCGGCGACTTCGCATAATAATCCTCGCCATACCAGTCATTCGTCCATTCCCATGCGTTCCCGTGCATGTCGTACAGGCCGAAGGCGTTCGCCGGATAACTGCCGACGGGAGCAGGCAGGACGTGACCGTCGTGCGAAGTGAGACAGCGTTCCTTCTCGTAATACTTGGGATACTTTTCATTAAAATCGGCGTCGGCAACGTTGGCCACTTTGCTGAGCGACTCGGCATCTTGGCCGCTCCAATACTGCGTCGTCGTCCCGCCACGACAGGCATATTCCCATTCCGCTTCCGTCGGAAGACGATACGTTTTTTTCTCTTTCGCGCTAAGCCATTTCAAAAACTCTTGGGCGTCGTTCCAACTAACGTTCACAACGGGCATCTCGTCGGTAATGTCGAAACCCGGATTTTTCCAATTGTATTTTGGATCGCGTCCTTCAAAAGATTGTGTCTCGGCGTTGAAGCCCCAGGCACCTGGCCCACGCTTGCTGACTTCCGGACGCTCCCCTTCGGTCACGTAGTTCGTTTCAGCGACGAATGTTTTGAACTGACCGACGGTCGTTTCATGGCGGCACATGAAGAACGGCTTCGTGATCTTCACTTTATGTTGCGGATACTCGTCGTTAAAATCTTCGGGCTTAA
>JAYUFG010000596.1:0-3017 GCA_043738845.1 Planctomycetaceae bacterium | reverse complement strand
TTGCGGAACTTGATCCTGCCTGACACGGGGTGAGAAAGCCTAAATTGGCCGCTGCGTAGTCCGTTCGCCTCGGTACTTCTACCTTAGCCTGACTTAGTCGGAAACGTTCCCGATCCGACCAGCGAAAAGTCCCCACAGCCGAAAAATACTGGAAGTTTTCGACAGTCGTAACGATTACAACGGTCGTGTGGGTATACTTATTCAGGACATGGCTTAACTTTTACACTTTCAACCCAGGCGAGACTCCTTTTGGCTGCGGTCCGTAGATTGTCGGTTACGAGCGACGTGCCACTTTTGGCCCATTTGCTCGCTGCGCTGGAGATGAAGCGTAAGGCGGTGAAGGACTTGCTCAAGTTTGGTGCCGTCGCCGTCAACGGAGTTACGATTCGTCAGTTTGATCACCCGTTACACGCTGGCGATGTTGTCACGGTCGGCGAGTTGCGAGTGGCCGTCGCCGCCAACCGCCTGGAATATGCCAAAATCCAAATCGTCCACGAAGACGATGCTCTGCTCGTACTCGACAAACCGTCGGGTTTGTTGACCGTTGCCACCGAACGCGAAAAAACCGACACGCTGTACGTCCGGCTCAACGACTATTTGCGTGGTCGCGAAGGAAAAAGACGCGAGCGAGGACTCGTCGTCCATCGGCTCGATCAAGAAACGTCCGGTTTGGTCCTCTTCGCCAAGACCGACGAGATCAAGATACTGCTTCAAGAGGCTTGGCCGAACGTCGAGAAAACATATTGGGCGATTGTCGAGGGACGACCGACACAGGACCAAGGCGAGATTACAAGTTTTCTAACGGAAGGCAAATCGCTCAAGGTCGCGAGCAACCCTCGCCCCTCCCCCGACGCGCAAATGGCGACTACCCGATATCGCTTGCTGGATACGCGCGGAAAATTGTCACTGCTGGAAATCGGTCTCGAAACGGGCCGCAAACATCAAATTCGCGTTCATCTAGCTAGCCTTGGTTGCCCCGTCGCGGGTGATGAGCGATATGGAACGACGAACAACCCTTGCGGACGGCTTGCGTTGCACGCGGGACTTATTTCCCTGGCACATCCAGTGAGCGGCGTGCCGCTGAACTTTGAGTCCCCGCTGCCTAAGGGTCTGCGTTGGTAGAGAACGACCTTTTTGCCGATTGCAAATCGGGAAATCGTTCGCCGCGGCTTGCTCATTTCCATTCGACAACATGGGGCATTTTTTCGACATTTCCAGCGGCGTCCTCGGCCTGGGCCGAAATTGTGAAGGCGTGAGACTCTTTCGACGTCTCGCTCGATTGGGCAATCTCGATACTCCACTCGCCAAAGTTGGGAGTGATTGCCGTCGCTTCGTGACCGTTGACCAGAACCCGTTTCACTGCTCCATCGTCCGCCGTCGTCCCTCGCACGAGCAACTTGCCCACCGTGGTTGATTTTGAAACGGAAGTAATGACCGTCGTTGGAGGAGAGTCGTCCGTTGGAGAAAGTACGGTTGGAAACTCCACGTCGCGAACTTCGGCCACGCGAGATTCGTCGCCGGTGAGCGGTGGGTCAGACCGATAAGTATTGCCGTCCTTGAGCAGGTCTTTGGCCTTGGTACTCACAACCTTCGCATGTCGTCCGGGACCATACCAATCGTGGAAGTAGTAGGCCACACTGTGTTCCGTCGTGGGTGTCGGACGTGGTCCACCGCCGAGATTCACCACTGCCTTTTGCCCCTTGGCGGGCCGCTCCAACACTTTCACGTTTTTGAAGTGCGAGACCGCCAAGCCGGTCGGATTGTTGTCGCTGATTTGAATGAACGGCATATTGCCGCCGTAGTATTTGGAAGTAAACTCCAAACCATCGACCGTCAACGGTCCGTATTGAATTGTGTCGTCGTCGTGACCGCGATTAAATGGCTCCGTATCGGTGCGATAAATTTTCAGATTGCGATAAACGTGCCGGTCGTAATTTGGATGATAGACTCCATATTCGCAATCCTGAATGTGCATGTTTTCCACGAGCAAACAGGGCGACTGTGGGCGAAAGGCATAATGGACTTCCCAAATTTTCGTGTTCCGCATGACAAACGGATGTTGTGCGTCAGGGCCAACTCGATTCACCCCTTCGCCCAGATTGATTCCATATTTGCCGTCACAATGGGCTTCGTTATCTTCAAATCGGACAAAGGGGAGCGTTCGCACGTCGGTTTTAGATGTCGTTCCATCAGCCTGCATGACCAGCAGCGATTTGATGTCGAAGCTCGATGATGGCGTCGCTTCAAACCGAAAACCATAGCGGTCATTTTCGCACGAGACATTGCGCGTAAAAGTGTTGCGACTATTGGCCCACCAAAAACCAGCTCCTTCATTGGCATCGAACGGCAACAATTGCTTAGGCAGTCGCTTGCCAATATACGCTTGCACGGCCAAATTTCGGTCCAGCACATTCTGCACTTCGGTTCCGTCTTCGAGATAGAAGCCGTGGCCCACGCTTTGGTAACCGACATTATCGCGAACCACAAGATCGTTGGTCCCGTGAATGGTGAGCCAGCGATTGTGAGAGTCCCAAATCGACGCACCCGTGACATAACTCCCCCGCATCGTGTTCCCCACGAGATGAAAGTGGAGGCTATATCGCCCCAGCACACCTTCTTTGCCCAGGTGGCGAAACTCCGCAAAACTGATCGCGCCCGCCGAACCACGATGATACATTGTGTGGCCCCGCACTCCGTCGGGTGCGGCCGACTCGACAACGACGTTGCGAGACAAATTTGCGACTTCTCCGCGAAAGTCCCCTTCCCCGAGGTGCTTGTACGCCAAAGGTTGATCGACCGTGATCGCTGCACCGTCGATCTGTTGAATGGTTCGTTCTTCGGTTTGCACCGTTTCACTTCTTTTCCCGGAACGGCGAGTTCCATCGGTTCCGCGATCCGATGACGTGGCCGTAATGATGATGCGATCGCCGACCCGCCAGCCGCGAACGGCCTCGCCGAGCGTGAGTGTGGTGTCCCCTTTCTTCGCGGTCGCTCCGATCTTGACCCAAGAGTGACTC
>JAYUFG010000595.1:0-3018 GCA_043738845.1 Planctomycetaceae bacterium | reverse complement strand
CCGCCCGGCTCTTGGCAACGTGAAAATCCGATCGTACTCAAGAGCGAACAGGCGATGCTGGTGATGAAAGAGTATCACAATTTGGAAAGTGGCGAGGTGGAACTCAACCCCTTCACGATGGTCTTCTTTCAGAACGGCGACCAAACGGTGGATGAAAATCTGCTCCGGCGGGTCGTCATCCTGCAAGCCCCGCAAGGTGCCGTCCTACAATTCGACGAACCGTTCGACCTTCGCCGGGCGAAGGTCGGCAAGCTCATCGGCGGACACATGAATGGTCCCGTCACGGTTCGCGGAAATCCGGGCGGTTATCAAGGACAAGATGAAATTTACGCCGAAACGCGCGACATTCAAATGACGCAGGATCGGATTTTCACAACCGCGCCGGTTACGTTTCGGATTGGGCCAAATAGTGGCAAGGGGCGCGAAATGCAAATGAAGCTCGTTCTGAATGCGCAAGGCAATCGACGTGGCCCGTCGATCGGCGGATTAGAATCGCTCGAACTTTTGCACGATGTTTCGATGCACTTGGTGACGGGCAACATGGGGCTTTTGCCGGGCGATCATCCGTTGGGGGCGAACAAAGATCAATCTGCTGTACTAAGTCGAGCAACTGAGATTCCTGCGGCCAACGGTCTCACACCGGTGGGTGCCGCGCGGGGCGCGGCGACGGGGGCCTCACGCAATGCGACGGGTGGAAATCCGGCGGGACTGGTGCCCCTCGTGCCGCGCGACTCGCGCGTGAATGGCCTCAGTAATGCGCCACCCAGCGGCGTTGATATTACGTGTCAGGGGCCGTTCAAATTTCATCTGATTGAAAATGAGGCGACGTTCAAAGATCAGGTGAACATCGTGCGGCCCAATCTGGGCGGGACGGCCGATCAAGGAACCTGCGAGCGACTGAGTGTTCGATTTGTGCAACGTCAACCGGCCGTCGTAGCGAAACCCAACGAGCCGCTTCCGGTTGTCAATACAACCACGATTCCGACGCCTACACCGGCCACACAATCGCGGCGGGCCAGCTCGAACCTCGAACCTCGTTCGGTCGAAATGTCCGGCCATCCGGCGATTCTTCGCGCACCATCGCGAAGTGCGTTCGTTGAGGGGCAACGGATTGAATATGAAATTCCGACCGGGCGGGTCGTCGTTGAGGCCGACCGCGAAGTAACGCTACGACAGGCGGGCAATGAAATTCATTCGCAACGAATCATTTATCAACCGGCGGCGGCGGGCCGCTTGGGAAGACTCGTCGCGATTGGACCCGGTTGGCTAAAAGGTGTTTCACCGACGAGTAATCAACAAAATTGGGAAGCTCATTGGAAGAATGAGTTGCGAATTCGGCCGCACGAAGGGCAACAGGTCATTTCGTTGCTCGGCAGTGGTCAATTGCAATTGAGTGGTATGGCCGAATTGCGGAGCGACGAAATCTATTTCTGGCTGAATGAAATTCCGCTGACTGCCATGCAGAATATGCCGTCCTCGACTGCGGCATTTCCGGCGACGGGAGTTTCCTCGCCACCGTCGTCATTCAATTTGCCGAATCCCAACGAGGCGTTCGCCGGATCGGCCAGCGGTCAATTGGTTTCCGACGGAAACAATTCTCGCGAGCGAGCGGGGGAAGCCGATCAAACGCCCGTCCAAATCGTACCGGACAAGTTACTTTGTCGCGGCAATGTGACGATTGCCTCTCCGCAAGTCGATGGAACAACCGATCGTTTAGAGATGTGGTTCAAGCCGATGTTGCCCGGCTCGGCCGACGCAGCAAATGCGGGGCGGCGTTTGGGGATCAACGCGCAACCTGTTTCTTCGGCGAGTAGTGGAAGTGGTGGCACGGATATCCCACTACTTGGTCAACCGCCGCAAAGTCGTCCGAACACAGCACCCAATATCGTAACCTCCAACAACACTTCTCCGCCGGTCGCCCAGTTCACGAATCCACCCGCAGCGGCCAACCGATCATCGCCAAGCAATCCAACCATTCTAACACCCTTTGGTACAACGAATCCCAATCCCGTCAATCCGTTTGCGCTATCCACGAATACGTCGGCAAATGCGAATCCCGCTGTTCCACAACAGCACTTCGAAGTTCATGGCAAGCTCATTCGGTTACAGGCGATACTGCTTGGCCAAAGGACCATCCTCGACGATGTGACGATTGAAGGCAATGCTCGACTCGACGAAACGCAAACGGCCACGCCGGGCGAGCGACCGTTGCACCTCGGTGGCGATCAACTGCAAATTCTCGGTGCGGCGGGCGACAAGTCGATTGCCAAAGTGAAGGGCAAGCCCGCGACGGTGGATGCTCGAGGCCTCACTTTGTCGGGCGAAGTTGTGCAACTTGATCGGGGTTTGAATCGTTTATGGATCGACGGGCCAGGGACGATGTTGTTACCGATGGACCGTTCGCTCGATGGTCGCGCTCTGGCCGCGCCGCGCCCGCTTGAAATCGTGTGGCAAGGCAAAATGAATTTTGACGGCTCGACGGTGCAGTTCGAGAAGGCAGTCGATGCCCACACTGATCTGCAATCGCTGAAAACGGAAACGCTCAGTGTGACGATGTTGAAGAAAATGGACTTTGGCAAACCGCCACAACAAGAACGGCCGCAGATTGGTGCGATTGCGTGTCAGGGAGGCGTCTTCTTGGAAAGCCGCACCGTGGACGGCCCAAAAACCGTTTCCTGGGAGCGAATGCAGACGAAGGACTTGTCGATCGATCAGACGAGCGGGGCTTTGCTTGCGCATGGGCCAGGTTGGTTTTCGAGCGTGCGAGAGGGATCGAGTGCCGCCAATCCTTTGGCCGGAAATCCGTTAGCTGCCGGGCCGCTGGCGAACGCAGCCCAACCGGCCGAAAATGCCACTGCGGTCGGATTGCAGTATCTGAATGTTCAATTTCTCAAAGAGATCACCGGAAATATCAATCAGCGTGAAATGATTTTTCACGAACAGGTCCGCACGATTTACGGACCAGTCAAGGATTGGAAGGACGAACTCAACGCCGACCGCTTAGAAGGTCTTGGCCCG
>JAYUFG010000594.1:0-7959 GCA_043738845.1 Planctomycetaceae bacterium | reverse complement strand
CATGTTTGAGAATCTCGCGATAGATTCCATCAATCCAGCCGTCGAGCCGGTCGAGCGACTTGATCGCGGCGGCTTGATCGAGCTTCACGCCCAGGTGTCGCAACCGTCCAAAGCCGGTCGTAATATAGAGCGTGATGTAATCGTTGGCGGGTCCGCCGGGGAACCAAGGCCACGCCCCGTCGCCCAACTGTTGCTCGGCCAATTTCTTCGACAAACGGCTGGTCTCGTCGTTCAGCCGATTGTCGTCGAACAAAATTCCGACGTTGCGGCGAGATTCGCTTTCCTTGTTCGCTTGTCGCAGCCAAGGAGTCTCTTCGAGCATGACCGCTTTTAGGTCTTGGTTCTTTTCGAGGGGGCTGTCGAGGGTCGCCGTTCCCTTCCACTGGTCGAAAATGCGGCGGATTTTCGGGTCGCTGTTGGCCACATGCCGAGCCAGCGAATTGGCATACAAGCGGCTAAAGGTTTGTTCCGAACATTCGTGCGGATATTCCATCAAGTACGGCAACGCCATTACGGCGTACCAGGATGGATTGCTGACCATCTGCACCGTCAAACTTTGACTTTGCAGCGTTTTCGAGTCGCCCGACTTACTGAGCTTGGTAAAGTCGAACTTCTTTGTCGTCGCGTTCCGAATTGGCAGCGGCAGCGATTCCGTCACCAAAACTCGGCGCGACAGCACCGGTAATATCCCTTCTTCACCGTCAGAAACGCGACCGGATGAACCGACCGCTTTGTACGTCACTGGTCCCAAACTGTCGGGCACATTGACCTTCCACGAAAAAGTTTTCGACTCGCTCGCGGCGATGTCAAATTTTTGGTCGAGTTGCGTATTGTTCAAATCAGTATCGACCGACTTGGCCGTGCGACCGTCAGCAAAGGTCAAGCGAACGGTGCCTTGTTGAGCGGCGGCCGATTGATTCGAGACCTTGACCGTGAATTCAATCAGGTCCCCTTCGCGAACGAAACGGGGAGGGTTGGGTTGAATCATCAAGTCCTTTGACGTGACGACTTTGTCTTCGAGATAACCACTCCGCAGATCGGTGTCATGGGCGAATCCCATAAACCGCCATTGCGTGAGAGCTTCGGGCATGGTGAATTCCATCTTCACTTTGCCGTCGGCGTCGGCGATCAAGTGCGGAAAGAAGAACGCCGTTTCATTCAGGTTCTTGCGAGCCGCAACTTTGCTCAAGTCGGGACCGGGAGCTTGACCGCCACCGTCGCCCGGCTTGCCATTGCCCGCTTGTTCGTCGCCCAACTTGTCGGCCGTTGCGAGGCTACGTCGCTTGGCAACGTCGGAATTTCGCATGGCTTGTTTTTCCTCGCTCGTTGCAGCGGTATCCATCGCCATTCCGGCGGCCATTGGTGCGGCGGGCATGGCGTTGCCTTCGGCGGCACCTTTGTTGTACATCATTCCGCTACGCCCTCGACCGAACCCGATCGATTGAAACGCCCAAACGATGTCATTTGGAAACGCTCGATAGCGAATATCGACGTTTTTGTAGTTTTGGTTCCAGTTGCCTGAGATGTGTTGCAGCTGTTGGGCCGTGTTCACAAAACCGGCTTGGCGACTGGAATTATCTTGGCGGAAAACATTGAACGCGGTTTGCCAATGATGGGGCAAATACGCATCGAGCGATTGATCATACATTCCGGCAACCATTTCGGCCGTCGCTTTTTTCGCGTCGGGGCCAGTAATCACGGCGGTCCACGTTTCCTTTTGGGCCGGTTCGAGCTTCGAGACAAAGTGTTCCCACTTCACGCTGAGGTTCTTATTCGTCCAAGGGACATCGACATGACGGCTTGTCAGATAGGCCCGATTTTCACGGACCATCGTGACATGGACGGTGAACCCACCCCGCATCGCTTCGGTCACGGCCAGTTTCACCGGCTGTTGGGTGGCACCCAGTTCTGTCCAAAACGACTGCACGATTTTGCGGCGGTGTTCGATCTCGATATACGCCCGGGCTTTTTCGTAACCCGTCCCCCACAGGGCCATGAATTCGTCGCCGGGTTGCAACGACCACTTTGGCGCACCGACGAAATTCGCGATCTTGATCGGAAATTGTTTCGCGTCGGGCTTGAGAACTTGCAGCGGCAAACGGGCCGTGACTTTCTTGCCGAACCGATCTTGCGTTTCGAGAACGGCCCGATAGGGTCCGGCGGGCAATTTGAACTTGAGCGTAACCTTGCCGGTGGCGTCGGTATTGAAACCTTGATCTCCGGCGATCTCGCCCAATTCCCACGAGTTGATATTGCTTGGGTCGGGCTTTGGTTCCGGCATAATTCCACCGCCGCCGCCAACGATCCCTCCGCCCCCTTTACCACGTCGCGGCATCGGCACCGGGTGACCACTTCCCAAGATATTGGTCCGCACCACTTTCTCAGGTTGCTTCAACTTGTAGATTTTCACGGTCCCTTCGGCCTTTTGCCCTTCGCCGTCGAGCGTTTGGGTCGTGACGTTGACTTCGATTTCCTTGTCGTCGATCAACCACTCGGCGACCGCGAGCGAGGCTTGCAAGGCGGTGTATCCGACTGCGATCCCTTTGTTCGCGCTGCGGGTTTCGCCCGTCGTGTCGGTTATGTCGGCCGTGATTTCGTACTGGAAGGTCGGCTCATCTTTTTCCGCGACGGTGAGGTCGGGCTTGGCGTTGAACTCAATCGTGAACGAACCGTCGGATTTTGTCGTGGCCTTGCCGTGGGCAATTTCTTGGCTATTCGTGTTCGGCTGACGCCACCAATAATAGTAGCCCCACCAAATCGGATAACGAACTTGCCGCACGACGCGATACGACACCTTCGCATCGCCAATCGCCGCGCCGGTGTAGCTCGTCGCTTTGCCTTGCAGGCTGACCGTGGCGTTCAACTTGGCGGCCGTCTTCGGGGCGTCGAGCGTGACTTGAAACTTGGGCCGTTTGTATTCTTCGACGCTGATGTTCGTCGCGCCGTGCGGTTCTCCTTCGGTGCGGATGGTCATGTTGCCCGTTAGACGGTCGCGAGGAGCGGTGAAACTTCCGCTGAATGAGCCATTGTCGTTGGTCGTCACTTGTTGGCGAGTCACTTCCTTGCCGTTCGGGTCTTGGAAAATGACCGTCACTTTGCGTTTGGCAATGGTCTTATAATTGTCCTTGTCCTGATCGATTTGGAGGCAAATTCCCTTGTACTGAATCGTTTGGCCCGGCCGATAGAGCGAGCGGTCGGTGAAGAAAATCGTTTGCGTACTCGGCTTGAGCGTGAAATCTTGCTGATAGACGTACTGCTCGCCATAGGAAAGCTGTTGATCCTTGTGCGTTGCGAGCAACAAGTGCTGACGTTGATTTTGTCCGACGATGGAGAAGATTCCGTTCTTGTCGGTCTTTCCGTCGGGGCCGGGCTTCAATTGATTGTTGTTTTCGCGAACCCAGGTTTTGATCTCAACATCGGCGAGCGGCTCGCCCGAGTTGGCGTCAAGAACGAAGCCTTCAAGTTTGGCCTCGCCCCAGTGGCTTGTCATTACAATTGCTAAGTTGCTCACCCAAATCCCGGTGAAGCTGACCTGATTATTGGCGTCGCCAAATTTCGGATCGTGACTCGCAACGAGATAGTAAAAGCCGGGCTTCAAGTCTTTCGGGGCGATCAAATGCTCGGTCCGTTCGCGATAGTCTTCGGTCACTGGCAACTTGCTCGACCACTCCAGGTCGGGCTTCTTCGCCAGCAACGCCTTGCGCTCGTTGTCGTCGAGCCATTCGCGATTCCCCTTCATCCGCTCGATCCATTCGTACTTGACCGCGCGGAAATAAACGTCGGTGATATTCTTGTAGTTGACCTGAATCTCGGGCGAAGGATCATTCCAAACCCGTTCGGTCATGATCTGGGCTGACTTGGCTTCGATCTGCAAAATCAGATTGAAGCACTGCTTGCCGCCGTTGCTGTTGGGGAACACCTTGGCCCCCTGCGCGGCGACTCCGTGGGCTTCGACCAATTCGTTTTCGCCGACGAGGACACTGGCCCAGGCGTGGCGGGCCATCGCCGACAATTCATGATCGGCCCACTTGTCCACGAATTTTTTCAGGGCCGCTTTATAGCGGGCGTTCTTGTCTTCGCCCGTCGCGTGATTCGAGCCAAAGCTCAGTCGGGCCAAATCGGCATCGAGCAAGGCCGCCGGGTCTTTGTCTCCCTGATGAAATTTCAGCAACGCTTGATAGAGGCGAATGGCCTTGACCGTCACCGATTTTTCGTCGGTCGTATCGACCTTCCAATTCACGAACTCCTCAACCCCGGCGAAGATCGGACTCTCGGCCAAGAGTTCAAACGCATCTTCGGCCTTGCTGCCAGCCTGTTCGCCGGCGGAATAAAAAGTCAGCGCATCATGCACCAGAAAATCGTACAACGTCGGCCGAAAGGTGTCAGGAACGGTTCCCTTATCGAGCAGGGCGTCATACGTCGCGATGGGCACCTTTTTCAGTTCGTCGGCGTTGGCCAGGGCGGCCGTAAAGTTCTTGTCGATCTCGGCAAAGATGCGGGGCAAGTCCCACGTTTCAATATCTTTTCCCGGCGGCTCGGCGGTCGCGGTCCTTTGCATAAACCGCCAGCGGTTCTGCTGAAAGTAGTTCCAGTACCAATGGGCTTGAATCGCCGTGAGGACCGGCAGCATTTCTTTCGGGGCCTTGGCAATTTCTGCCTCGAGCCGGGTGATCCGCTCGAACGGCTTGTTCCCCTCGATCTGTCCTTCATAGGCGATCTTGCGGCCGATGGCCTTGATCGCTTCGGGATAGGCTTTGTCCTTGATGGCCCCGTCGATGATCGGGTTGATCAATTCGATGGCCGACTTGGGCAGGCCCTTGCTCATGGCCTCATCGACTTTTTTCCACTGCTCGTCGCGTGGCCCGGCCGCAACCGCTGCGTTAGCATCCATCGACTGTCCCCCCAGGATCACAAGACTCAAGGCAAAAATGAATGCCACAAAACGCGAACGAGGATTTATACGCATGACCAGTTCCTCCGGCAAACGGATAGGGTGGGGATGTGGGGTGGTGGAAAAGGGTGAGGGGTGTTTCGTCCAACGGTTAGCAGCGATCGGGTACCCGCTTTCGGGTGGCGGAGCATGGTATGCCGCAGCGGAGTGATATTCACGCTACGTTTTCGCCCCAAACTTTGTTTAGCTTAGGCCGCAACGGCAAAAACCACAACCGCCCGCCCCGGCAAATTGCCCGCTGCGCCGACGGACCGCCCGCGCGCACTTTCATCACAGTCCCTGAGACGCTCGCACCCCTGAGAAAGTTCCCAACAAATATAAAACCCGGCCAAACTCGGGAAAACGGGCCCATTCCCTCTCCACAAAAGCCGCGACCGTTGGTCGCCTGTGCGGCCACTGGTCACGGGGATGCTTTGCCCGCTCTGCCTCGACCGTTCCCACAAAACCCCAATTTCCACCCCCGGTTTTGCGAATCGCCCAACTCCGCTTATATTAGTCCCTAAGCCTGCACCGCCCAGCGGTGTCGGCGACAATTTGATTTGACGCGCGAGCGTCAAGACGCAGCTTCAAGGAAAACCGGCAAGTTTTTAGTGAAGAAGTTGTGCCTTGTGCCGCGCCCCGAAAGGGGCGTCGGCCAGGGTACGTTCTTCACGCCCCTTGCCGGGGGTTCCTTGAGCGTCCCTGGTTCGACGCTCTTTTTTTTGGGGAACCCGTCATGGCCCGTCGTGTTGCAAACGCCTCAGCGGCGACACCCACTCTTCCGCCCTTGCCGCTGGCCGTCGAACTTTGGGATCAGGTCGCGGCGTCGCTCGCCCTCGCGCCGCAACAAAAACGAATCGTCGAACTCATCCTCCGTGGGCTGCGCGACAAAGAGATCGCCGTCGCGATGAAACTGAGCGTCCCCACCGTGCGAACGTACCTCGGACGCATCTTCCTCCGCACCGGCGTGCGGGACCGTATGGAGTTGGCATTGAAAGCCTTTTTGGTTTCGCACCAAATCAACGGTTGATGTCATCGCAATTGATGACAGCGTTCTGAATGACGTTGGTGATGACGGCTTTCATCGCACCGTTGCTGAGGATAAAGTCGGCGTGTAGCAAATGCCCGTGCTTCGGGTGTTCACGATTCCTCTGTCAGCTTTTTGGAGATGCTGTTGACTTCTATCCATGTGATTGCCTAGTTCGCTGGCAGTCCTCTACTTGAGAACCAATTGATCTTTGGTTCGGTTCGTCATTGCTCGGTTTTTTGACGTCGTTCCGCTTGCGCCCGGTTTTTTGGAATGGATTCCGCCCGTCATCGGGCCTTGGCACTAAACGTCTCACCGGGCTTCCGGAGCTTTTGTCACAGCCATTTTTAATCCACAATTGACATTGGAGTCCGTTCATGAAAACAAATTTTTCTCGCCGCGTTCATGCATTGTTCCCGATTGCCACTGCTTGTTTTGCCGGGATTCTCTTTCTCGCATCAATCACGCCCATCTACGGCGGACCCATATCAATCAGCGTCATGCCAGTCGGCGACATAGGCAATGCTGCCGACGGTTCGCTCTACGGTGCAGTGGGTTACAAGTATAACATCGGTACCTACGACGTGACGCTCACGCAGTACACCGCCTTTCTTAACGCCGTCGCCGCGACCGATCCGAACAACCTCTACAATCCAAACATGGCGACCGATCCAAACGTCGCGGGGATTAGCCGAATTGGCAGCAGCGGCAGCTACACGTATGCGTTGATCGGCAGTGGACAGCGACCCGTGACATATGTCAGTTTTTATGATGCATTCCGGTTTTGCAATTGGCTCACGAATGGGCAAGGAAGTGGTGGTACGGAAACGGGCGTTTACACGTTGCTCGGATCAACCTCCGTGGCAGCAACACCTACGGACCATTCGGCCTTGGTGGGAGCGGGTACGACAAAATACTTTATCCCAACGAGGAACGAGTGGTACAAGGCGGCGTACTATAAAGGGGGTAACTCGAATGCGGGTTATTGGGGGTATCCGTTCAAGAGCGACTCGGCACCATTACCTTCACCACCACCGGGAGGAAGCAATTCGGCAAACTACGGGGCTGCTTTGACAGGCGGAAACTTTAACCTCAACCAAAACTACCTGTCAGATGTGGGAGCCTATACTACTTCGTCTAGCCCATACGGCTTATTCGACATGGGGGGGTGACGTGTTTCAAATGATCGAAACTTCGATTGGAGGAACTACTCGATTGTTAAAGGGCGGCGGTTGGAATGGCAACTTTGCGCAAACGCAGTCTAACTTTCAAAGCGGCGTCGACTCGGCAAACGAGGACGCCAGTACAGGTTTCCGCGTGGCAAGTGTTCCCGAACCCTCGACGTTTGTCCTCGGCGGGATTGGTGCGTTGGGGTTTCTGGCCATTGTCCGACGACGCATCCAAGAAAATCGCGAGCGGGCGACTCGCGGGCGTTGAAGTCGCAAGATCGTATCCGGGAGGGGTGTTCGCGATTAACCGGTGTTTGATTGCAGCGACTCCACCGGTTGAAAACTTGTACAAGCGGCGTCTCGCCGCGTCCGAAACGCGGCGGGATGCCGCGTGTACGAGCCTTGCGATGAGACGCGATTTGTACGAGGTCCGGAAGCGGCGAGACGCCGCTTGTACAAGGAACGCGGCGGGACGCCGCATGTACGAACATTCGCAGGACACCACTTTACTTACGACTGTCGTACAAAACGACACCTACGTTCTTCGCGAACCAGTGTGTCGCCGCTAACGCGGCTTTGTAAGCGAGGGTTTGCCTATCCAGGAGTTCCGCTGCGCTACACTCCTGGCTACTCACATGTCGCCGCATACGCGGCTAAGGGCTATGAATCCTGCGGGTTCCAAAGTACAAGCGGCATCTTACCGCTTCCGAAACGCGGCGGGACGCCGCGTGTACGAGCATTGCGACGAGACGCCGTTTGCGCGAGGTCCGGAAGCGGCGAGACGCCGCTTGTACAAGGGATCGCAATTCATCCCGGAGGGATGATAGCAATTA
>JAYUFG010000593.1:0-3024 GCA_043738845.1 Planctomycetaceae bacterium | reverse complement strand
GCAATCGCAAGCCCGCTCGATGATGCAGGAACGTCTGTCGTCGAACCAGCAATCGCAAGAGCGATAAGGCTGGACGTGAAAAAGGTGTCGGCGTGCGGTGGCGTTTAAGCCGGGGAAGAGTTGCGAATGCAAGCGTCGTACCGGTTAAGACCTAGCACCCCCCACCGACCGCACCAAGTCGTCGCATACGTATCCGCCCGTAGCGATAAAAACTTGGAATCGCCCGCCCTTGACGCTATCGCAAAATACAGTGAAAATCCTGTTATTGTCAAACTGTGAAGTCCTGTATAGTACAAATACTCCAGCGATTTCGCGGTAGAATAAACTGCTCGTCGGGGTCGGAGAAAGGTGCTGTTGTGTCCCTCGTACCTGTCCCCGAAGTCCGCGCGATGGTGGAGGTCGCTAAGCGGTTCGTCGCGGGTGAGGTGCATTTCAGCTACATGGTCGAGGCGACCGAGCAGTGCCTGTGGTGGGCGAAGGTGCATGGGGCGCACCCGGCCATCGTTACGTTGGCGGCGGAGTGGCAACTCCTCGCGGATCGGGTCTGGAACGAGTGGGGGCAGCATGGTCCCGACGTTCACTTGCCGGTTGGGGAGTTCCGCCTGCGTATAGCAGCAGACTTGGGAGAATTCTTCTTTGGTGGCCGCCCGGTTTCGGCTGTCGTTATGTGCCACGGGGACAGCCGCCAAATGCGCATCGTCATTCAAGACTCGAACCGGTTTGGCCACCTCGCTCCTGAACGGCTCGCGGCCTTCGAGAAGTCTCTGGGTACAATGCTGCCAGAACCGTATCGCGTAAACCTCCAAGCACATAATGGCGGTTACGTCGATGGTGCTCGCGAGATTTATGAGCTGCACCACGTTCATGGCATCCACGACGGCCCGAATTGGGCGCGCTTCCCAGTTTCGCAAGCAATCTACGGCGGTGTCGTTCCCCAACACCTGCTCCCGATTGCAGACGATCCAGGAGGCAATCTTATCTGTCTCGTTCTCAATGGGTCGAATCGCGGAGCGGTCTGCTTTTGGGATCATGAACGTGCCAGGAGTCCTGATGAAAGCATCACCGAACTCGCTCCCGATTTCGATGCGTTTCTAAGAGGCTTGGCAGTCAAAGTGGCGATCGCGCGCGGAGATGTGGATTTGGTCCGCGAGGCCATTGAGGAAGTTGGTCTTGACGCGCCTGTCTATGCGGGAAAGACAATGCTGGACTTGGCGTTTGATCAGGGAAGTGAGCCGATCATCGGCTTGCTCATGAACAAAGGCGCGAAGGTCCGGGACGATGCATTACTTGAAGCTGTTCGAAACGCCTCCATCGAGACCGTCCAAGTCCTTCTCGCCCGCGGAATTGACGTCAACTTCGCCATCCCGGACACGGGTTTCACCGCGTTGATGCTCGCGGCGAGTCGCGATACAACGGAGATCGCAGAGCTGCTCCTACATCATGCTGCTGACCCCTCGAAGCGTAATCGCTGGGGCAAGACCGCAGCCGAACTGGCACATAGCTCCAAGATGAAGAAGCTTCTTGGCGCGAAGTAGCATGGGCCGCTCAGCGTGGCACATAACCCGCCAATGCAGTGGACCGAGCTAGCGGGTATAATTCTTGTGGTTCGAGAGCTGGCACGGTGCTGGCTCGGGTGCCGCCGTCCGGCTTGTCCAGCAGTGCTGTTCCTGTTTTCGGAAAACGTGACTTACGTGCTATGCGTACCAAGGGTTTGGAATCGAACTAAGGTACGCACAGGTACATACGCTACGGGTCTGCGTTTCGCTCCCGAACGTACTCCATTACGGTCCGTCTATTGAATACTCACTGGCGAGATATTTGATCGTTTTCGAATCATCCTTGCCAAATCCGATACGGTGAACAGTCCCAATTCGCGGTCGAAATTCGTAGATCAACCGACCCGTCGTGGCGTCACACACTTGTATGGTCCCGATGTCGGTCGGACGTTCGAATCCTTCGCCCTTCTGATAGTCTTTCGTTCCGAGGGCGATATATTTTCCATCGTTGCTAAACGACCAGCAGTAAAAATGCCCTCGTGTCGTTGAGATCGCGTTGCCGATTGGTTTTCCGGTCGCCACGTCTATCAGGTGAGCGAGCGAAGGCTTTTTATCAATTTCGAGCGTCACTTTCCCGTCTGGGCTGGTCGTGAGTGCGATGCAATCGGTCTCAATAAAATCGAAACCGCCCGTCGTTTTTTTGGAAAGCTCTGCCGGTGTAAGCGGCTTTGCGGCCGGTTCTTCGGCGTAACTTACGGTCGTGTGAACTAACAAAAAAGCCGCAAACAATTGCTTGACGAAACGTTGCATCGAAACGCCCTTTCGCATTGAGGCAAAAAACCAACGACGACCTCGTCGCGGCTGAACGCTATCCTAGCCCGGATTATTCACGGGCGGCGAAACAAAACAGCCTCCGCTGTGTTTAAGAAGTGGATACACAACGACTTCGTTCAACGCAGGAAGGCTGATGATGAGTTTACAGTCTGTCATCGAATTTGGCTATGACTGTCTCGGCCGGACGCCGGTCCAAGTCGAGCAGGTCGAAGAGCACCTCAGTTCCGACGCCGGCCTGTTGCCGATCCGCAAATTTGACGAGCGGTTGGGCTGGACCGAAGGGTTCGCCTCGCAGCTTCGCGACCGACGTGGCAACAGCATGCACTCGCAGTTGGAAATGGTTCTTCAGCGTCTGTTTGGCATCATCGCGGGCTACGAAGATCAGAACGACCACGATGCGCTCCGCAGCGACGGGGTCTTCAAGTTGGTGGCTGGTCGGTTGCCCGATGACGACGACCTCGCGAGTCAGCCGACTCTTTCGCGATTGGAAAATTCGATTACGCCCGCCGATCTGCTGCGAGCAGAAGAGTGGTTCCTGTCGAAATTCATCGGTTCGTTCGCCCATCCGCCGCGTTGCTTGACGCCGGGTGCCACTGTCTGGCATGTCCAGCCGTGCTGTTCGTGGCTGTTCCTGTTTTCGGAAAACGTGACCTATGTGCCGGTCAACCATTCTCGGGGATGGCCGACAGGCGTG
>JAYUFG010000592.1:0-7987 GCA_043738845.1 Planctomycetaceae bacterium | reverse complement strand
GGGTTTCTAGCGGACCTTTCGCCCGACGAGTTGATTCAGGTTTTTCCAGCCGCCTGTGCCGGGGAATATCGAGTTGTCGAGCATTTAATGTTCAATTGTCGCGTGTTTCGGAATGAAAAAGTGATTCACGAGCAGTTGGGCCTGAATGAAGTCGCTGTTTTAAGTGGTGCCCCGTTCGCTATGCTAACGGTTCATCTTTACGTTGACTCAGAATTGGCAACGACCTATAGTTGCGACGGTTTGATCGTGAGCACGCCCGTCGGTTCGACCGCCCACAGTCTTTCGGCGGGCGGTCCGATCCTTCGCAAGGATGTGCAGGCGTTCGTTATTTCACCGATTAGTCCCCACACCCTCACCAATCGACCGGTCGTCGATAGTGCGGATCGGGTTTACGAGTTGACTGTTCCACAGCCCAACGTCGGCACGTCGGTCGTGGTCGATGGTCGTGTGTTGTGCGGTTTGTCGGGCAATGATCGGGTGCGAATCGAGCGAGCTACGCCGCGATTCAAACTGGTCGAGGTGCCCGGCCACAGTTACTATCGCACGTTGCGTGAAAAGCTCGGTTGGGGTGGTCGGTTGCGTTTGAATGGATAAGGATGTCCCGTGCCGAAATGATTTCGGCGTTTTCCGATAAGTTGGTTCGTCTCGAAAGGATGCGAGTACGATGTCTCGACAATTTTCAAATTTCAATTGGGTTGCGACTTCACTTACGTTGTTGGTCGCAGTTTCTTTTTCTGGAGTCGTTCGTTCAACATTTGGCGAGGAGGGCGTTCCGACTCCCTCTACGCCCAAGTCGGAACCCAAGTCCGATGCGCCAATCTATTCGCTGAAATACAAATTTCAACCCGGCGAAACGGTTCGTCACGAAGTGTGCCATCGGGCGACGTCTGAAACGACGGTCTCGGGCGTCACGCAAACGGCCCAAACGGTCACCAATTCGACCAAGGTCTGGAAAGTGACGGAGGTTTCCCCAAAAGGCGAAATCACGTTCGTGCATTCGGTCGACAGCCTGCGGATGAAAACTCGGATCACTGGTCACACCGAAGTCAGTTGGGACAGCGCGTCAAACGAAAAACCGCCCGCCGGTTATGAAGACGCTGCCAAGGCAATTGGCGTTCCGCTCGTTATCGTGACGATTGATTCCAAGGGTTCAACGCTCAAACGCGAAGAAAAACTCGAACAGAAAAATGGTGAGTCGAAGACGAACCAGATTGTGATTCCCCTGCCGTCCGAATCGGTCGCCGTCGGTGCGGAATGGAATGCGCCGTTTGATTTAGATCTGGTCGGCGAAGGAAATGTTCCGAAGCGGACAAAAATGCGACAGCACTTCGAGCTGAAAAGTGTCAAGGACAACATCGCCGAGATCACGGTCGATACACAACTTCTCACGCCGACCGAAAATCCCCGTCTGCGGGCACAACTGGCTCAAAAGCTCTCACGGGGCACGATTCGCTTCGACATCAAGGCTGGCCGAGCGATCAGTCAGGCCATCAATTGGGACGAGCGGGTGATCGGCTTCGCTGGTGCCGAGAGCAGCATGAAGTTTGTCGCTCTCTTCGAGGAGAAAATCGCAACGGGAGCTGAACGCACCGCCCGCACGCCAGCACCGGTCGTCAACACGACGGAATAGGCAAGTCACAACGTCAAGATTTTTCGGCAAACGCCATCCCCTAGAGCTAACGCAATTCACGGCACCAGGGCAAGATAACGAAATTAGGCTGCGGCGGGTCATGCACTTTGGCGACGTGCCAACCGGAAAGTCGAACCAGACTTCTTATCTTAATGTCCGATTTTACCGGTTTTGCCGGATATTCTCTCAATCCCGGTTATTCCGACTGCCGATCCTCTTTCTACCGACTTTTACACGCCTGCGCTGCAAGGACACAAGACAAGTCCTTTTCGCGAGCGGTCGCGTGCTGGTCACTGGACGAGTTGCCACTCTTCCACGATGCATCGTTTCGCATACTTCGTTATCGCCTGAAGGGGGAAAACATGCTCCGCCGAATTTTACTTGCCGCGATGGTCGCCGCCGGGTTGTGGGCCATGCTGCCCAATCAACGGGTACAGGCGGAAGAAGCCTACGGCCGTCAATGGGGACACTCGTATAACACGCAGGACTGGGAACGGTTCTATCACTATCCGTACGTCTATTACCCACAAAACTATTGGGGAAGTGACTACTACCGCAGTTCGGAAAGCTTGTACTATCGCTATCCGGAGGAGATGCGGATTCCGGTATACAACCGCGCCTGGCAAAACGAATATCCACAAGCCCGCCGTTATCACACCGGCCATCACTTCATCCTGGATGTGTTTTAAGGATGGGGTGAGTGGGTTTGTGGTGAGTTGTAAGTGGTGGTTCGCAGAATTTTGTCGAAATTGTGGCCGCTCGTTATTGGGAGAGGCTTGGGTGAGGGCTGTTTGCGGCCTCGACGCCGCATCATCAAAATCTCAATTCAACCGCAGGGTTGTGACGCTGACCGTCCACCTGCGGTTGATTTTTTTGGTATCCGCAAATCGCACACAATTGAACTCAGTCTAATCACGGCAAATAAGCATCCAGCATGACCGCTGATTGACTGGGCGTGGACAAGATCGGCGGGAGAGAGGCTGGAAGAATCACCACGTCGCCCCGATCAAGCGGCGCGCTGGTGTGTTCATCATCGAGCAACAAATCGCCCTCGACGACGACAATGATGTGACATTTTCCATCGCCACCGAGCATCCTGGGACCGGAGCTACGATGACGGTCCAAAATAAACTTATCACACGTGACGAGACGTTCCGTCTCTGGTCGATTCGCCGGTATCGGAGTTTGCGGCAGGACTGGCCCGAGCTGATAATCAATCGCTTCGAGAGCCTGCTCAACATGCAGTGTTCGCGGTTTTCCGTCGGGACCAGTACGGTTCCAATCGAACAAGCGATAGGTCGTGTCGCTCGATTGTTGAATCTCGGCAATGACGATGCCCGCCCCCAGCGCGTGAACCACTCCCGCAGGCAGAAAGATGCAGTCGCCCACTTGCGGCTCGAACTTGTGCAGGCAAAGTTCGCACGTCCCACGATGGACTTCACGTTCCAACGCAGCCCGGTCGAAACCGCGTTTGAGTCCGGCGTAAATTACGCTGCCCGGCTCGGCGGACAGGACGACCCAGGCTTCTGACTTGCCCAGGTCCGGTGGGGACAGTTTTGCCGCCCGAGCATCGTCGGGATGGACCTGAATCGACAGCATCTTGTCGGCGTCGATCAACTTTAGCAGCAACGGAAATTGGGCAAGATGTTGGTTCGCTCCCAGCAACTCGTACCGCCGTTCGTGAACGAGTTCATGCAGAGTCTTTCCCGCCAATGGGCCATTGGTCACAATGCTTTGATCGGCACCATGATCGACGATTTCCCAACTCTCGGCACATGTTTCGTCGCCGATCGGCTTATTAAGGACGGTACCCAATCGTCTCCCACCCCACAAATAACGCCGAAAGATCGGTGCGAAGCGAAGGGGATAAAGGGAACGACTTTCCATGTTGCATCCATTCAATAAACAGTCGTATTCGTAGGTCAGGCCTGTGGCCTGGCAAAATGTGCGTCGTCAATTATTGGTCGTTGGTTATTTGTCAGGCCACAGGCCAGACCTACGGCATCTTGTCAACCATTTTTCGTTTTTTTCCTTCTCTGTGTCCTCTCGTATCTCGTGGCTAATTTTTTCTGTCTCGCGGGTTCGCCATACCTTTTTGGCCACAGAGATAAAAGAGAAACTAGAGGGAGAGAAAAATAGAATGCAAGAGTTTGTTGTTTACTTGCGATTCTTCCAATCAATTCCCGAAATTGCCGCCAGGGCCAATTGCAGCGAGTGCGTTCCCAAACGTCCATAACCCTGCGCCTTCACGGCGACGTACAACTGATGAACCAGTGCCAAGCCAGGGAGCGAAATTCCCATCCGCCGTGACTCATCCAGCGCGATTCCCATATCCTTGATGAAATGCTCGACGTAAAAGCCAGGATCGAAATTGCCGCTGATAATTCGCGGACCCAGATTCGAGAGCGACCAGCTTCCCGCTGCACCTGGCGTGACCGATTCTAAAACCGTGGCCAGGTCCAGCCCTGCCTTGTAACTGTACAGCATCGCTTCGCAGACGCCGACCATTCCCGCTGCAACCAAAATCTGGTTCGCCATTTTCGCATGTTGCCCGGCACCGGGCGCACCCTGATGCACAATCGTTTTTCCCATTGCTTCAAAGCAGGGCCGCAACGCCTCGACGGCCGTCTTCTCGCCGCCGATCATAATCGACAAGCGGGCTTCTCGCGCGCCAATGTCTCCACCAGAGACGGGCGCATCGACCGAATGAACTCCCCTCTTCACCGCGACCTCAGCAATTTCACGAGCGAGTGACGGTTCGCTGGTGGTCATGTCTACCAGGATGTTGCCAGCCTTGCTCCCGGCCAACGCGCCGTTCGTTCCCAAAAAGACTTCACGCACATCGGCCGGATAACCGACGATGGCGAAAATCACATCGGAAATTTCCGCGACAGCTTTTGGCGAGTCGGCCCAGGTCGCACCCTTTGCGAGCAGCTTCGCCGCTTTTTCACGACTGCGGGTAAAGACCGTGGCGGAAAAACCTTTGTCGAGCAAGTGACCGCACATGCTGTTGCCCATCACGCCAGTACCAATCCAGCCCAGTCGAGTTTTGCCAGGAGTTGCGAGAGCGAGTGACATCATGAAAATTCGTTAAGTGGAATGGAGAAGTATCTTATACGGAAAACGTGTGCCACTGGCTTTGCCAGTGCTTGGCCGATCTCACCCCCCGTTTCGTCTTTTACAAAGTCCACAACTACTCCGCCGTCGTCGGATCGATCACCTGTCGTACAGCGGAAATTCGATTGGCGGGAAAACCACCCTGCTTCGCATGTTCCGCGATAATCTGCTCGTCAGGTGCCACGTAAACGCAATAGACTTTGTCGTCTGTGACGTAGCTCTCGACCCATTGAATGGTCGGGCCGAGTTTTTGAAGGACACCACACGACGTTTGCGAGATCGCCCGCAATTGCTCGGCGGAAAGCTGTCCCGCCCCGGGAATTTCGCGTTCGATAATGTACTTAGGCATGAGGTGATAAAGTATTGGCTGAGGAATGAGACGAACAATCGTTTAGCCGCGCCGCGTCAGCGAAGCGAACTTGTCGGCCGCATTATCGACCGCCGGTTGAACGAAGTCAAGTTTGCAAGCCGCCGAAAGTCGGCCACGAATTGACCGCAATGTTGCCAGAAACGGCCTCTTTGCCAAGGACGGCTACTTGCTTGAAATGGACCGTGAGCCGACAATCGGGACAGCCTTGAAATCACTTGCTTCCGTCGGAGCCGTCCTTCCATGAATCGCTTTCGTTTTTCCTCTCTCAACCATTGCGTTCGTCATTTGCCGATCCTGGCCGTGGTTTTACTCTTGATCGGGATTTCGGAACACCTCACGATCCCTTCCGCCCACGCCGCCGACAACGAAAAATCGTTCGGCATTGCCAAGCGTATCCCCTGGAACTCGTCGCATGTCGTTGGTACGCCCGACCCGCCGACCCCATTTCGTACCGAACGTGTTTTCGACAAAGTCAAACTCGACAACCCAACCGACATTCAACCGACGCCCGACGGAAAATGGTGGATCGTCTGTCAGGAGTGGGGCGTGATTCGGGCGTTTGCCAATGAACCGAACGCCGAGCGGGCCGACGTGTTTCTCGACCTTTCCAAGAAAACGAAAGAGCCGAAGCCCCGCGACATGCACCACCTGTGGAGCATGACGTTTCATCCCAAGTTCGCCGAGAACGGATTTCTGTACGCCTGTTACCACGACGACACGCCGCAACCGCCGACCTGCAAAATTCTGAGATTTCACGTCGATCCCAACCACCTGGGCAATCCACCCAAGTGCGATCCCGCCACGGAAAAAGTGGTGATCGAGTGGCCTGCGGGCGAAGATCACTGGGGCGGTTGTTTGAAATTCGGACCGGACGGTTTTCTCTACTTCTCGGTGGGCGACGGCAGCGGTTATGGCGACCATAAATCGAGTGGCCAGGACATCACCGACTTTCAAGCCTCGATTCATCGGATCGATGTCGATCATCCTGACGGCAACAAAAATTATTCCGTCCCCAAGGACAATCCGTTTGTCAACACGCCGGGTGCTCAACCGGCGGTTTGGGCATTCGGCCTCCGCAATGTTTGGAAAATGAGTTTCGACCGCACGAAGGGCGACCTGTGGGGAGCCGACGTCGGACAAGATTTGTGGGAGTCGGTTTTCCGCATCACCAAAGGAGCCAATTACGGCTGGTCAGTCTTTGAGGGAACGCATCCCTTTCGGCCCGAACGAAAGCTCGCTCCGGTTCCCGTCACCAAACCGATTGTGGAGCATGAACATTCCGAGTCCCGGTCAATCACCGGCGGATTCGTTTATCGCGGGAAACAATTTCCCGAGTTGGAAGGCTATTACATCTACGGCGACTACGACACCGGCATTATTTGGGCGTTCAAATTCGACGGCGAAAAAGCGACCGACTTACACGTTTTGGACGATACGCCTCTGCGAATCGTCGGCTTCGGCGAGGCGATTGACGGAGAACTTCTCATTCTCGATCATACGGGCCAAATCCACCGCCTGGATCGAATGCCCCCGATTGACCCGGCGAACCCGCCGCCCGATTTTCCGCGTAAACTTTCGCAAACCGGTCTGTTCACATCGACCGAAAAAAATATCGCTGCGCCGGGATTGATTCCGTACGCAGTCAATTCGCCTCTCTGGTCGGACCACGCTCATAAAGAACGTTTTCTCGCCATACCCGGCGACAAGCAACTTGATTATCGCCCCAACAACGCTTGGCAATTTCCCGAGCAAAGCGTTTTAGTCAAGACATTCTCGTTGGACCTGGAGCAAGGCAACCCGACCAGCCGCAAGCGACTTGAAACGCGGATATTGCACATCGAGGAAAATCACTGGCGAGGTTATACCTATCTTTGGAACGACGAACAGACCGACGCCGTCTTGCTTGAAGACCCCAAAGGTCGCGACCATAAATTCTCGATCAAAGATGCCTCCGTTGCGGGCGGAGTTCGCGAACAGACCTGGCACTTTCCCAGTCGGGCCGAATGCACGCTCTGTCACACGATGCCGACCGGTTTTGTCCTCGGCCCATCGACCCTGCAAATGAATCGCGATTTTGACTACGGCGGCGTGGTCGATAATCAAATTCGTGCTTTGGAACATGCGGGCTTGTTCAAAGAGCCGGTTCTCGAATCGCACAATAAACAAGCCAAGGGTCCGAAGAAGCTGGACGCTTTCGCCGATCTGCCGAAACTTCCTGACCCGACGAACGAAAAAGAAACGCTCGACGCCCGGGCACGGTCTTACTTGCACGCGAATTGTGCCCATTGCCACATGAAGTGGGGTGGCGGAAATGCTTATTTTTGGTTGCCCTACGCCATGGCACTCGATGACACGAAGACCATCGACGTTCTTCCGCAGCATGGCAATTTGAATATCGCCGACGCGCGGGTATTAGTCACCGGCTCGCCAGAAAAATCGCTCCTTTGGCAGCGAATGGGCCGCCGCGACGAACGGGGGATGCCGCGCGTCGCGTCGTCCGTCGTTGATGAAGACGCCGTGAAATTGATCGAAGCCTGGATTCAGCAACTTCCGGTGACGAACAAAAAATAGCGGAACTTATTTCAAATTCAAAAACCGCGATGGTTCCCTATCACCATTCCAAAGCACCATCGCGAGGAAGCATTGATTGGATTTCGGGCCGAAAGCCCTGCCGTTCACCCAGCGAAGGGCGAATCGCTGGAAGAATTAAAGGGGACGGGAGTGGGCTGTTAAAAAGTTGCTATTGCAGGGGGGTTTTGGCGGTGAATTAACGCAGGGCAATCGCACGTTAAATGGCTTGTTTTCCGGGGTTTTTCGTTTCGGAAGATGAAAAAATCCACTGCTAGCAACACAGCTTGAGAAATTTAGGC
>JAYUFG010000591.1:0-3036 GCA_043738845.1 Planctomycetaceae bacterium | reverse complement strand
AAGAACTCGGCGGCGTGAATTATGTTTTTTGGGGGGGTCGCGAAGGTTATCAAAACCTGTGGAACACCGAAATGAAGCGCGAGATCGATCATCTCGCTCGGTTTATGCACATGGCCGTCGATTATGCGAAGGAGATCGGCTTCACTGGGCAATTTTTGTTCGAGCCGAAGCCCAAGGAGCCGACCAAGCATCAATATGATTTCGATTCGGCGGCCTGTATTGCGTTTTTGCAATCGCACGGTCTCGACAAGCATGTGAAGCTGAACCTCGAGACAAATCATGCGACCCTGGCCGGTCACACGATGCACCACGAACTCGAATACGCCGGGATGCAAGGCTTTTTGGGTTCCATCGACGCCAACACGGGTGATTTGCTCCTGGGCTGGGACACCGATCAGTTCCCCACCGACATTTATCTGACCACGCAGATCATGTACACGATTCTCAAATGGGGCGGTCTCAATCCGGGCGGAGTCAATTTCGACGCCAAGGTCCGTCGTGAGAGCTTTGAACCGGTCGATCTGTTCCATGCCCACATCGGCGGGATGGACGCTTTCGCTCGCGGTTTGAAGATTGCTGCGGCGATGCGGGCCGATGGCCAACTTGCCAAGATCGTCAAGGAGCGTTACGCCTCTTACGACAGCGGGATCGGGGCGGGGATCGAGTCGGGCAAGGAGAATTTCAAATCGCTGGAAAAATATATGCTCGAAAAGGGCGAAGGAACAGCCAACGCCAGTGGGCGGCAAGAGTGGATCGAGAACTTGATCAACACGTATTTGTAAACACAATGGTTAGCCGCGACCGGGTACCCACTTGCGGGTGGCAGAGCGTGACGCAAGTGTCGCTTAGAAAAAACCATAATAATTTCCCTGATTTTACTCTGCGTTCGACACGATTGCCGATGAGTCCTTCCACGCTGCGCGTCGCGGCTAAACACCGATTTCGAACCGGGAAGTTAGTTCGGGCAAAATTTTTAGCCGACGCCTGCCGCGTCGATGGCTTTCTTGACCTGAGCGGCTGCGTAAGCAAACGTATCGGCGTTGCAGCTTGTCGCCGCACCGTGCATATAACGCGGGTTGCTAAAGAGGTTCGCAGTTCCCCACAACAGCTTGATCCCCGACCGTTGTTGTTCTTCTTTGAGAACCTTCACAACCGCGTCGAGGTTCTTGTTCGATTCAGCCAGCGACTTTCCCTCGGGCGCGACATCTCGATCATGAAAGCAATAGAACGGGGCACCGAGCTTTTCAAAAAACTCAAAAGCCACCCGTGCCCGATTGCAGGCGTTCTCAACCGAGTCGGTTGCCGCTTCCCACGGGCGGTGCATCGTCCCCGGCCCGAAGGGATCGCTGCCGGTCCCGCGAAAAGTGTGCCAATAGGCGACCGCGAAACGCAGATGCTCCTTCATCGACTTGCCTTCGACGAGTTCACTTTCGTTGTAATGGCGAAAGGCGAGCGGGCTTTTGGTTTGCGGACCTTCAAAGCGAATTTTGCTGATTTCAGGAAAGGCGGGCATGGGCAACTCTCGAGGGATAGTAATCGACCTGGGAAAAGGGTCAGTTTCGCAAATTCCCGCCATGCGGACAAGTGGCCCGTCGTTGTGAAGTGACCAGCCTTCGTTTTTGCCGGTTCGCCACGCCGCACAAGCAGGGATTCTCAGTGTTTCACTTTGGGATGTTCTCTTGCCTTCCCAACCCGAAACGTAAGTGAGGATTCTTCGTATTTTTAGCCGCATTCCTCGCTGACGCGTCGGGTTGGGATTTTCCCAGTGTGAAACACTGAGAGTGCCTGCCGCACAAGCGAGGCTTTAAACAATCAAGAACGGCACATGTTAAACTAAAATGACGGTCACCGTTTGGCCGAATGGAGCGTGACGTTGACGTAACGTCGCCGTTCGGCAATTCGCCTGAAAGGCGAACATTTTTCAGCCCAGGGGCAACGCCCTGGGGATTACAAACGAAATCGTCGATCCAGCCCTGAAAGGGCGAAATTCCTTTTGTTTTGCCCCGTCGGGGCGTGCTTGTTCGTGGTGGTCCCATTTCCCAGGGCGTTGCCCTGGACTGAAAAATTTCAACCCTTCGGGCTGGACATACATCGTACATTTTTTCTAACTTCCAGCACCTGAACATCGACAACTCGCGAAGTTATTCGGGCACCTACGAAACAGAACCGTTGCGGGGCATGAAATTTAACCGAACTGGTTTTGTCGCCCAAACCTTGGCCGACGACCGTCCCCAATGCTACATTGGCGGGATGCAAGCGTTTCCTCCGGTTGAACCTTCCCGCCGCTGGTATCGACTCCATGTCCTCACATGGTTGGTCGCGGCCGTCATGCTGGGAACCGTCCTATTCAGCCAAGTTCGGACGGTCAAGTGTCCCTACCTCTATAACACCGCGAACCTACGATTGTTCGGCTGGCCCTGCTCCTATATTGACTTAGTCGGGAATCGTAGCCTTATCGAACAGATGCGCCAAATCCGTCCGCCAACGAATTACATCACGTGCCTTCTCATCGTTCTCGTCATCGACACCACATTCTGGTCGTTGCTCATTGGGGCGACGCTGATCGTCGTTGAGAAGAGAATGCGGAACACACACCGACTTCAATTCACGATTTTGGGCCTGTTGAAATTTACCACCGTGATTGCCGTGATACTCGCCTTGGTCGTGCGACGCGACGACATCCAGCGATTCCTGTATTTTCAGTATGGTCTTGATGTGATATTCGACCTCGGGTTCGGGTACGAAAAATGGATGCAAGCCGACTGGCCAATCTGGGTGCCCGTTCTCTTCGGCCTCGGTTGTTTGGTCTATTTGATCGGCGAGTTTTTGCTCACCACCGCCGCCCGCTTGTGATCGTTTGCCCGTCGATACTAACCAGTGAAACTCCCGTCGAGCAATTCGCCCCAACAAGTTGCGTATGGGCCAAGAAATAGCGACGGCGGTGACCAATTTCAAACGCAATTCGCCCCCACTATGGAAGGGTCGATAAACTGGTCTAGGTAAAGCATCGCGGGGAGGTTCTCATGGCTAAAGTTG
>JAYUFG010000590.1:0-8012 GCA_043738845.1 Planctomycetaceae bacterium | reverse complement strand
TCGGTCCCTTCGACCTCTTTGAAAATCTGTCGTCCCTGGGCGTCCTTGGTCCATTCAATATGGACGGTGACAAGGCTCTCAAGTTCGCCGCACGCATTGCCGCGAAACTCTTTCGTCAAAATGCTCCAATGTCGGTCGGCACCTTCTTCATGCGACTCGCTGGTGCGAAGAATCACGGGCCAATGTGGCCAAGGGCTGCCCGCCGGGCGTTCACTCGCACGGGGATATTTTCCCACGTCGGGCGGTTGCGGGAGGAGTTCAAACTGAACGAGGCTGGTGCAACCTTGACGATTGGACGTGCCGACGCAATCGCTGCCGGTGTCGCCGCCACCGATCACGACGACATCCTTGCCGGTGGCCAGGATCGCACCTTCGTCGGGGACGGTGTCGCCCTGGTTCCGCTTGTTCTGTTGCGGGAGAAACTCCATTGCAAAATGGACCCCCCTCAACTCGCGGCCGGGAATCGGCAGGTCACGACCGAGCGTTGCTCCGCCGGTCAAGACGATGGCGTTATAGTTCGCCCGCAGGTCGGCGGTCGAAATGTTCACGCCGACGTTGGCGTTGCAACGGAACTCGACGCCCTCTTGTTCCATTTGCTCGACACGGCGGAGGACTTTCCACTTTTCCAGTTTGAAGTCGGGAATTCCGTACATCAACAAACCGCCGGGGCGGTCGGCCCGCTCGAAAACAGTGACATTGTGACCGGCCCGATTGAGTTGTTGAGCAGCGGCGAGTCCGGCAGGACCAGAGCCAACGACGGCGACCCGTTTGCCGGTCCGTTTTTCGGGCGGCTCGGGAACGATCCAACCTTCGTCGAAGCCGCGGTCGGCGATGGACATTTCAATCGACTTGATCGCGACCGGGTCTTCGTTGATACCGAGGACGCAGGCGGCCTCGCACGGCGCGGGACAAACACGACCGGTGAACTCTGGGAAGTTGTTCGTGCCATGCAGCCGGTCGAGAGCTTCTTGCCAATGATCGCGATAAACCAGATCGTTCCAATCGGGAATGATGTTCCCCAAAGGACAGCCCGTGTGACAAAAGGGAATTCCGCAGTCCATGCAGCGGGCACCCTCGGTCTTGAGAACCTCGAGCGGAAACGGCGTGATGAATTCTTTGTGATGTTTCAGTCGTTCGGCGGGGAGTTCCTTTTCGTAATGGAGCCGCTCGTGTTTCATGAAACCGGTTGGCTCACCCATTGCTCACCCCCTGCAACGCGGGCTGCTTTTGCTGTGCTTTCATTTCTGCTTCTTTCTTCATGTCGGCCAAAGCCCGTTTGTAGTCTTTGGGGAAGACCTTTACGAATTTCGTTTGGAGTTGTTCCCAGTTATCTAGCACGTACTGACCACGGGGGCTATTCGTGTATTGGACGTGACGCCGGATGTATTTTTTAACGATCTCGACGTCGTCGGATTCGAGGGGGACGAGTTCGACCATTTCGGGATTGACCAATTTGCGAAAACGGTCTTGATCGTCAAGGACATAGGCGAAACCGCCACTCATTCCGGCGGCGAAATTGCGACCCGTCTCGCCGAGGATGATTGCCCGACCGCCGGTCATATATTCGCAACCATGATCGCCAATTCCTTCGACGACGGCGGTGGCTCCGCTGTTGCGGACGCAAAAACGTTCGCCCGCCATTCCGTTGAGATAAACTTCTCCGCCGGTCGCGCCGTACAGCACGACGTTTCCGGCGATGATGTTTTCTTCGGGCTTAAAGCTGCTGCTCTTGGGTGGAAAGACGATCACCTTTCCGCCAGAGAGTCCCTTGCCGCAATAGTCGTTGACGTCTCCTTCGACGCGACAGGTCACGCCATGCACGCCAAAGGCCATGATGCTTTGGCCCGCCGTGCCCGTGAAGTTTAGTTGGATCGTGTCTTCTTTATCGAAGCCCTTCGCTCCGTACTTTTTGGTGACTTCGCTGCACAGGATCGTGCCGACGGTCCGGTTGATATTCCGGATCGGCAAGGAAACAACGACGGGCGTTTGATGGTCGAGTGCGGCACGGCACAGGTCCAACAGCCGCGTCACATCGAGCGAGCGTTCAATTCCATGATCTTGCGGTTCGCAGCAATAGGTGCGAACGTACTCGGGTACGACCGGCTTCTTGAGAATTTTTGAGAAGTCGAGCCCTTGCGCTTTCCAATGTTTGATTGCCTTGCGAGTTTCCAAGAGGTCCACGCGGCCGACCATTTCATTGACGGTGCGGAAACCGAGTTGGGCCATGATGTCCCGCAGGCCTTCGGCGACCATGAAGAAATAGTTGATGACATGTTCGGGTTTCCCCGCGAATTTTTGCCGCAAAATGGGATCTTGCGTCGCGATCCCGACGGGACAAGTGTTAAGGTGACAAACTCGCATCATAACGCAGCCCAGCACGACGAGGGCACCGGTGGCAATGCCCCATTCTTCCGCACCGAGCAAAGCGGCAATTGCAACATCTTTCGGTGTGCGAAGCTGTCCGTCGGTTTGGACGACAATTCGGCCGCGCAGATCATTCAGCACGAGAACTTGGTGCGTTTCGGCCAAGCCAAGTTCCCAAGGCAAGCCGGCGTGCTTGATCGAAGTTTGCGGACTGGCACCTGTTCCGCCATCGTAACCGCTAATCAGGACAACATCGCTCTTGCCTTTGGCAACGCCAGCGGCGATCGTACCGACGCCGACTTCCGCGACCAGTTTCACACTGATGCGGGCGTCACGATTCGAGTTTTTGAGGTCGTGAATGAGTTGGGCCAAGTCTTCGATGGAGTAAATATCGTGATGCGGCGGCGGAGAAATGAGACCGACGCCCGGCGTGCTGTTGCGAATGCGGCCGATTTCCTTGTCCACTTTATGACCGGGGAGTTGGCCCCCTTCGCCCGGCTTGGCACCTTGGGCCATTTTAATTTGCAATTCGCGAGCATTGACGAGATACAAACTCGTCACGCCGAAGCGACCGCTGGCGACCTGTTTGATCGCACTGTTGCGATCGTCGCCGTTGGCATCGAGCGTGTAACGCAGGGGGTCTTCGCCCCCTTCGCCCGTGTTGCTTTTTCCGCCCATCCGATTCATGGCGATGGCGAGCGTCTCATGGGCCTCCTTGGAGATCGAGCCGTAGGACATCGCACCGGTGGCGAAACGTTTGACGATTTCTTGGGCCGATTCGACCTCGGACAAGGGGATCGGCGTTGTTTTTTTGAAATCGAGTAGACCACGGAGCGTGAGCAATCGCGTTTCTTGTTCGTCGATCGACTTGCAAAACTTTTTGAATTCGTCGCGGCTGTTTAGCTTGGTCGCATGTTGCAGTTTGGAGACGACTTCCGGATTGAAGACGTGGGCTTCTCCCTTGCGCCGCCATTGATAACGCCCGCCGACATCGAGATCTAGATTTCGCGCGACGGTGGTTAATGGATACGCATGTTCGTGCAAACGGAGCGACTCAGCGGCGACCTCTTTCAGGCCGATACCTTCGATCCGGCTCGGCGTGCGGGTGAAATACTCCTCGATGAATGGCGAGTTCAAACCGACGGCCTCAAAAATTTGGGCACCGCGATACGATTGTTGTGTGGAAATGCCCATCTTGGACATGACTTTCAAAACGCCTTTCACGGAAGCCTTCACAAAGTTTTTGCACAGCTTTTCATACGTGAACTTGTCGGAGATGAACCGATCTTTGAGCATTTGGTCGAGCGTCGCGAAGGCCAGGTACGGATTCACCGCACCGGCACCGTAGCCCGTCAACAGAGCGAAATGTTGGACCTCGTGCGCGTCGCCGGTCTCGATCACGAGGCCGCAACGGGTGCGAGTTTCTTCGCGAATGAGGTGATGATGGACGGCACTCGTTGCCAACAAGGCAGGAATCGGCACGTTGTCGTGATTCACGCCACGATCGGACAGAATGAGAATCGTGTAACCAGCAGCAATCGCGGCACTCGCTTCTTGCCGCAGTTCATCGAGGCGGCGTTTCAAACCGTCGGCACTGTCCTTGCGCGGAAACAAAATCGACAACACCTTGCTTTTCAGACGGTCGTGATTGAGTTGCTTGATCTGCGCGAGTTCGTGATTCGTGATGACCGGCACATCAAGCCGCAAGAGGCGACATTGTTCGGGCGTCTCTTCGAGCAGGTTTCCTTCCGAACCGATCGTCGTGATCATCGAGGTAATGATTTCCTCGCGAATCGCATCAAGCGGCGGATTCGTTACCTGGGCGAACAACTGCTTAAAATAGTTGTAAAGGAGTTGCGGCCGGTCGGACAGAACGGCGAGCGGCGTGTCGTCGCCCATCGAACCGAGCGGTTCCAGCCCGTCCATTCCCATCGGACCGAGAATAATTTTTAGGTCTTCGAGCGTGTAGCCGAACGCCCGTTGCAGGTTTTGGATTGGCTGATCGAGTTGACCATTGATGCCGGTGACTTCTGGCAATTTGTCGAGCGTGAGTTGGTTCTCGTTCAACCACTTGCGATACGGTTTTTTGGCAGCCAAGCCCTGTTTGATTTCGTCGTCGCGAATGATGCGACCGGCTTTGGTATCGACGAGAAACATACGACCGGGACGGAGGCGACCCTTGCGAACGATTTCTTCCGGTGGAATTTGCAGCACACCCGCTTCCGACGCCATAATCACGAAATCGTCTTTCGTGATCCAATAGCGGCTGGGGCGGAGACCGTTCCGGTCGAGCAGGGCACCCATCACGGTTCCGTCGGTGAAGGCCATCGAGGCGGGGCCGTCCCACGGCTCCATCAAACAGGCTTTGTACTCGTAGTAGGCCTTTTGATCGTCGGGCATGGATTCATGCCCCGACCAAGGTTCGGGGATGAGCATCGACATGGCTTCGGGCAAAGTGCGGCCCGTCAGAACGAGCAGTTCGAGGGCGTTGTCGAAAATCATCGAATCGCTGCCGCCCGGCGTGAGGACTGGGCAGATTTTTTGGATATCGGGGCCATACTGCGGATGGTTGAGCATACTCTCGCGGGCGTGCATCCAATTCACGTTGCCGCGCAACGTGTTGATTTCGCCGTTGTGTGCAAGAAAACGGAACGGGTGGGCCAAGTCCCAAGTTGGGAACGTGTTGGTGCTGTATCGTTGATGGACGAGTGCCAAGGCCGAAACGAAGCGTTCATCCGCCAAGTCAGCGTAATAACGCTCGACCTGATCGGCGAGCAGGAGTCCTTTGTAGACGATGACCTTTGAGGACAGGCTCGGGAAATGCAGATATTTTTTCTGTGACAGATCGCTCCGACGGATTTCTAGTTCGAGACGTTTGCGAACGACGTACAACTTCCATTCAAACATCTCGGTCGAGGTATTTTTCCCACGCGCGATGAAGACCTGTCGGACGAACGGCTCGACATCTTTCGCGCTGCGACCGATGTCGCGATTATCGGTCGGCACATCGCGCCAACCCAGAATATTAAGTCCTTCTTCGGCGACGATTTTTTCAAAACGCTGTTCGCACTGTTGACGTTGAGCGGCATCGCCGGGAAGAAATACGAGTCCGGCTCCGTAATCGCCGAGGTTGGGGAGTGTGATCCCGCATTCAGCCGCTTTGATCGTGAGAAAATTGTGCGGCATTTGAGTGAGGATGCCCGCCCCGTCGCCAGTTAAGGGATCACAGCCACAGGCTCCACGATGGGTTAAGTTGACCAAAATTTCCAGCCCAGCCTGAACGATTTTGTGGCTTTGAAGGCCCTTCATTTGCACGACGAAACCGACACCGCAGGCATCGTGTTCGTGGGCCGGATCGTAGAGACCCTGCGGAGAAGGAAGTCCGCGATTGGGTTGCAAAGGACGCATGAGGGATACCTGCTGGCAATTTTCGAATGCCATGAGAGTGAGCTATTGATATGTGTCGAGGACTTAAGGACGCGACGGGACGCCGCGTGTACAAGATTCCGCTGCAACCATTTTTTTGAGGGTCGCCCGTTTTAGCCGGTGTTTATATTGGCTTTATTTCGCCGTTGCTGCGACCCGCCGTTTACCATGCACGCCGGATACGATCTCTTCGTCCCCGATGTCGAACGGCCCGTCGTCGTCGGCACCGTTGTGGGACGATTCGGCGTCCTGTTTTTCGTGGCGTGCAGAGTTAGGGCTATCGTTGCCTTTATGGTGCGGCGGAGAAGGTTCGTCCGGCACCGTTCCTAATTCACTCGTTGAAGAAACGCTAGCGGTGATCGTCGGCTTGCTATCCTGACAGAGAAGTTCAATGAAGCGGCGCATTGTCACGCCGAGTTCTTTTCCTTGGCGATGAATGATCCCGAGTGGGCGAACCAGCTCTTGCGTCGCAAGCGGAACGGCACAGAGCGTTCCTGCGGCGACTTCGCGGAGGACGGTTGGTTCCGGCAAGAGACCTACGCCCGCGTCGATTTCGATGGCCCGCTTGATTGTTTCGATGTTATCGAATTCCATCACGACTTGGACGTCGATCTGGCTATTGTGAAGTACCCGATCAATCTCGTGACGAATGGTGAGGTCTTCCGTGAAGCCGACCATTTTCTCACCGGTCAATTCGGCGAGTTCAATTTGCGATTGCTTGGCAAGTCGATGACCGGGGGCACAGACCAGCACCATCGGCTCTTCGCGCCAGACGATGGCCTTCAGCGTGCGGGAGGACTTTGGATAACTGACCAAACCGAGATCGGCCTGATCGTTTTCAATTGCTTCGTAAACGCGATGGGGGTGTTGATATTCGAGCCGGACGTTGGCCTTCGGATATTGGCTCAAGAACTCTTGAACGTAGCGATTCATGTGGTGGAGGCCGACGGAATAAATCGACGTAACTCGAACGCGACCCGCCACTTCTTCATGCAGCGTGCGAACGTCCTCCTCCAGGGCGAAGTAGCGATCCACGACCTTGCGACACCCTTCGTAATAGATTTCGCCTTCCGGCGTGAGGACAAACGGCCGTTTGGAACGGTCGATCAGTTTGACGCCGAGTCGTTGTTCGAGTTGATTGACGACTTGGCTGGCACCCGACTGAGAAATTCCGTTCTCGTCGGCGGCGCGGGAGAAACTGCGGCGATAGGCGACATCGCAGAAGATTTTGAGCGATTTGAGGTGCATGGAGCGAGGGAGTTAGATTAGGAAAACAAATAAAGCGTTTGAATAGAATTCGCAAACGAGATATTAAAATAGGCAAGTCAGCAGCGTTCGTCAAGTGCCAGATGGGGAAATTTGCACTTCCGTCGATCCGAATACCTGATATTGCGATTGGTGCTCATATTAGCCATAAGTCATTTATTATAAACAACTTATGGTAATTTCAAAACGGAATTGAATTAGCGCAGAGCAAAGGCAGGGGATCGCGATGAGCCATTGCGGAGGACGAGCGAATGAGCGGCCGATCATCGGATGCTAAATGCCTTATGAACAAAATTTTGCTTCAGCAACAGGGGTTTTACACCCCCGCTCACCATAAGATGTTCGCTAGGATTGTATAACTTCGGACAGTTTCAGCCCGTTCCCGCCGTCACGATTTCAATTGTGAGATGGGCAATTTCGGCGTGTTCATCCAGTCGTTGACGATACTCAGCCAGTGTTCGTGGGTGGTGAGCAACAATGGTCATTAGGCAGGCAAAATGTGCTCGGCCAACCCGCCAGAGGTGCATGTCGGCAACGTGCGATTCGCCGTCTGATTCGATCGTGTGGCGAATTTCATCGACAAGGGAATGGTCCATCTCGCGGTCGAGTAAAATGCGGCTCGTGTCTCGGAGCAACGTCACCGACCAGCTTCCGACGATAACCGCTCCGACGATTCCCATCAAAGGATCTAACCATGACCATCCCCACAATTTTCCGCCGAACAGGGCCAAAATCGCCGTCACGGAAGTCAGGGCGTCGGCGAGGAGGTGAATATAGGCGGCCCGTAAATTCAAGTCGGAATGTTGATGGGCTGAAGGCTCGTGTGGCTCGTCATGCTCGCAGGTTGTTCCGTGACTGTGGCCGTGATGATGGTTGCTCAACAGGACTGCGCTGACGAGATTGACGGCCAGCCCCAGAGCAGCGACGAACAGTGCCTCGTCGTAATGAATTTCAAT
>JAYUFG010000589.1:0-8060 GCA_043738845.1 Planctomycetaceae bacterium | reverse complement strand
GAAAAATACTGCCAATTGCTTGGCTATCCTGCACGCTACCGACGACGATTCCCAAATTAACGAAATGGACACCGCCCCAGTCCCATGAATAATGCAATCCATTTTCGGAAACATTCGTCAGGCCCCGACGCTTTTTGTTGCGATCCTTAATCTGGTCGATGATCAGCCCTGCGCCGCTGGGACTGTCGTGATTGCCATGAATCTCGAAGACAGGAAGTTTCAGCCGGCCATCATTGCCATTCAGACCAAAGTCATCGTTGAAACAACTCCACTCGGTCCGCTGCATTTCAGAATACAGCGTGCCCGACTTGTCGCCGCTGTCGATGAGGTCGCCCGCGTGAATGAGTCCTTTTGGTGCCAAGACTTTTCCGCCGCCCGCCGCTTCGGAAATCTCGGTGTCCGACAAGCGATTTAAGGTTTCGATCAACTTGGAAGTCACGTTGCGCGACGTAGCGTCGAGTTCCTTGGACGTTTCTTTATTGGCCAGATAGTGCGTATCTCCGACCAAGAGAAATGCAACGGGATATTGGCTTTCGGCCGGTGTCGTTGGGCCGGGGGTTTCAGCGACCTGTGCCCAGGCAGCGAGCGTTGGAGTGGCCAGCGCACCCGTCGAGGTTGCCAAAAATTTACGCCGTGTGAAAAGCTGTGACATGGGGCAACCTCGAAAGTTAAGAATAAGTGAGATAGGTACAGCCAAGACTTCCGAGTTCTACGGTGTCGATGCCGACATTGCGGAGAAAACGATTGAGAAGTCGGTCACGATGGATCAAAGTGGGAGAGAGGGATTGGTACGGGGCGACGGAACGGCGAGCGTAACCTCCCTGTTAGCCTGAAGTGAACGCAAAAGTCAAAACGCAAAATGCAAAATGAGAAGAGTTAAATTATCCCAAACCGTTTTGGCGAAGCGAGGCGATTCTCTGTCACATTACAATCCGCTGGGGGCGTAAACGATTTATGATCGGCGTTTCTTACTTTTTAGGGTGGATGGGGCGTGTTCTTCGATGAGGTTTTACGGAACGCAGCCCTGGCCATTCCCATTTTTTCCTGAAACATCGGCCAGTAACTCGCCAATGCCTCCGTAGTTTTTTCATCAATTGAAAGCTTTGAACGAACAGCTTCGCTGCTTTGAATAAAATGAACTGTCTTACCAAACTCAATACAATTGAGATACCGACCGTTTTTGCTCTTGTGGAACGCGGTCGATCAATGCAGCGGCAACCTTTCGGTCGGACAATTCGGAAAAAAAATCATTTAATCCATCCTTGGCTTGTTTTGCATTTCCGGCGTTAAAGTAGGATACCGACACGCGCCCCATAATATTCTTCTGTACTTCGAACTCGATAGCGATGCCTTTGATCGACATAAAGTCCGACGCAACGGCGTCCAGTGATTGCATCTCACTAATAGAAAGCAATACCTCCTGCGAAACGACTCCGCAAAGAGTGCAGTCGAAGTTCGCCTCTTTGATGATATCCGCCATTTCTGGCGACAATGTAACGTCGGCATTTCGCCTTAGGACTTGACGAACAGTTTCCACAGGGCCATTCAACAACGTGTGATCGTCGATCCGGCAACGAGCGATGGTTCCACTGGCATTCAGGAGCAATGTGTGCGAGGACACCTTTTCTTTTTCGGTAAAGCCTTCGACATTGGCAGCGGTCAATGCGCGTTTACTGCGAATCAAAATGATTCCGCTCTTATTGGAAAAATTCACAGTTCCGACCAAATCCGTAACGTCACTCAATGCAATTTTCGTATCTAAAACCGTTTCTAAAGACTCGGCACCCAAAATTTTATTTTTGATCACGCTCTCATACATGCCGCTTTTAAAGAAACTCTCGGGATCCATTCGGTACAGCATATTTGTATCGTCAGGGATGTATCGCAAGGCCGTGGCAAGTCGAGTCGAACGACCACCACCGGGTACTGGAATTTCTTGAATTCCTCCTTTCAACATAAAAAACGCCGCCACGCCGACGATCACCAACACCCCCGCCGAAGCGGCGGCGATGTACAGCAACAAATTCGACTTTTGTTTCTTTTTTGCCGACAGAATGTTGACCTGGGGTGGCGGGCTCGAGGGTGTCCCCGACGTTAAATCGGGAAACGCATATCCGCTGTGGAAACTGCCGCTTCCAATTCCATCATCCAACGAAAAGGGCAGGTCGCCACCAGACGGTGCGGCGTTGTGAACAGGAGGTGCGGGAGGTATCGCGGGCGTGGGTCGCACGAGTGAAAACGGCGGCAAGGACGTTGAACCTGTCGGTCGAGGTGGTCCAACCTCCGGTCGAACGGGCGGAGGTGCCGCAGTGGTACGCGGTGGGGAGGGTGATGGCGTTGGCTTCGGTGACGAGAGAGGCGTCGCGCGCGGCGGTTGTTGCGATGCCGGTTTGGCCAGTGACGTATTTACTGGTGCAGTATTTACTGGAGCGGTTTTCGCCGTCGCAGCGGGTGCAGCCGGTTGACCGTTCGCCGTTGGAACTTTAATCTTGGCCTTGCAGGCGGGACAGCCCGCAACCTTGCCCGCGAAATGATCTGGCGCGGAAAGTGAATGCCCGCATTGGGGACAAACAACTTTGATGGGCATAACCGACTCCCGAGGAAAATCGAACAACATTTCGGCATTTTGCAATGATGCATCGTTGTGACCATTTTCGCTTGTGGTGGGTAGGAACGTCAAGGAAGGAAAAACTTACGGGTGGGAATACGCTCCGCTGGCAATACGTGCTTTACAGGGTGGCTTAATCGTTGTAAAACGGCGTTTTTCGCGAAGAAGCTGGTCTTTTGGGAATTGGCCGGTTTCGCTATTCTTCGCCTTGTCGTTTCGCCGGGCTTCGCGCGAACCTTGACCGAAAGGTTGGGGTCACTTGTCAGGGGCGTTGTGGCAGGCGATAAAGTAGAGAATAACAATCAAATGGCTCCGGCCTCGGTGAAACCGCTACACGCGGTTTTTTGACTTTCCAAGAAGAGAGTGTGTTGTGTCGATTGTGTGTGAAGAGACCTCGACCGAGTTGGTTTGTCCTCCCGAGGCCGATGCTGCGCACCATGAACACGAACGTGACGATGCACACCTGAGCGAAGCCGCACTGAACCGCAATCTGCTCTGCATCACGGGCGACGGGACCGCCTTCAGTGTTATGCAGGGAATCGGCGAAACGTATCTCCCCGCGTTTGTCTTAGCACTGGGCCTGGGTGAAGTGGCGGGCGGGCTGATCTCGACCGTCCCGATGTTGGCCGCCGCCTTGTTGCAAATGATCGCTCCACTCGGTGTGCGAAAGTTTCGCTCTCATCAACGGTGGATCGTCTTCTGCTCCTATCTACAAGCGGCCAGTTTTCTGCCGTTCGTGCTGGGGGCACTCACGGGCAAGATGCCGCTGCTACTCGTATTTATCCTGGCCTCGTGTTATTGGGCGACCGGCTTGGCGACGGGGCCAGCCTGGAATACCTGGATGCAGCACTTGGTACCCTCGACAATTCGTGCCCGATTCTTTGCACGACGAACGAAGTTCACGCAAATTGGCATGTGCGTCGGCTTTGTCGCGGGCGGCGCGCTGTTGCAGTTTTTCGGTCAAAACGGCTCCACGACGATTTTCGCCGTGCTGTTTTTCGTCGCGTTTTTGGGTCGGGCGATTTCGGCGACGTGTCTGGCTCTGCAAACAGAACCGAGCGTCCTGCGCGGCGAGTTGCCCAGTCGGCCCTGGAAACAAGTTCTCGCGAATTCGCTGTCTGGTCGTGAGGGACGGCTGTTGTTTTACTTGTGGTTGGTACAAGGTGCGGCCCAAATATCAGGCCCCTATTTCAATCCGTTCATGCTCGAACAGTTGAAGTTTTCCTACGCGACTTACGTCCTGATTCTCGGCGTCTCCTTTGCGGCGAAGGCGATCACGCTGCCGCTGTGGGGCCGCGTTGCTCATCGTTATGGTGCCCGGCGGCTCCTCGTGATCGGCGGAGTGGCGGTCGTGCCGATGTCCATACTGTGGCTCGTCGTGCATCACCCCATCTATTTGTTGGGCGTGCAGTTTTTGGCAGGCTCGGCCTGGGCCGCCTATGAGTTGGCCATGTTCTTGATGTTCTTCGACAATATTCGGCCCGAGGAACGGACCGGCGTGCTGACGGTCTTCAACGTTGGCCATGCCGCCGCGACGGTCGTCGGATCGTTGATCGGCGGCGCGTTCTTGTGGACATTGGGACGCAATGTGCCAGCCTATATGGCGATCTTTGCTTGCTCCTCGATTTGTCGATTACTGACGTTGCCTTGGCTGTCTCGAATTCCGGCTCGACCGATTGACGGGACCGACGGAACGTCAAGTTCTTCGGATTCTTCGAGTGCTTCCTGCGGACCTCCGAACGTCCGGCTTGTGACTGTGGAAAATCAGCACAAAACCACGACCCCGCTGAGCAAATTACGGTCAAATCCGGTGGAAACGTGGTCAAAACCGACGGAAAAACAGGTCGGCGAGCGAGCCGCCTGACCGCCATTCTCGGCGTAGACTTGTGGGGAAAGCCCACCGTCCGGCCCCACTGCTTTGTCACGGCTGAAACGAGGGATGCCGCTATCGTGTGCCACTGGCTTGGCAGTGCTGTTTTTGCGGTTCACACTGGCACACCGTCCCTCAATTAAGCTGTGACGAAGCACTACGCTTTATGCCCTTCTTTGAAACCGTCACCGATCTCATCGCCCAGGCCGACGTCTTGCGTCGCCGCCCGTATGGCGTGATTGAAATGATCGAGGGGCGTTTGCATCGCGTCGTGCTGCGGCCGTTTCCTAAGTTCGCCACACTCGCACAAGTTCTCTGGGGGCAGTGGTCGCATGATCGTTTCGGCGGAGATCGCTGCTGGCTCTATTACAACCAGCCCCGTCGCTGTACCAGTTTTCTCTCGCTGAAGTATGTGGTGTCGGGCAGGAGCACGAGTTTGAAATCGTTTCGCGGTGCGACGCTTGTGCTGGATGAAATTGCCCGGCTCAAAGGGACCGACGCGATCGTGTGCGACGCGGCAAACTTGCGGATTTCCGACCGGCTGTTGGCACGCTGGGGTTGGGAACGGCATCTGCCCAGCCGTTGGCACCGCCATTTCATCAAACGGTTCTATGGTATGTATCCGGAACGCTCGCTGCGGGATGATTCTTCGATCTGGTCGTAAAGTGCGAGCAGGGTTTCGCGGATGTTACCAGCGTGACTTGCGAACGCGGTCATGACATCGTTCGACGTCAATCGCACTTGGTTGGGATCATAGTTGGCCAAAAGATTCTCAACGATCTGTTGTGCCAGTTCGACCGTCGGTCGCGTGCGGAAGAGGAGTGGCAAGCTGACCGGTGCGTGAGCCGTGACGAGTAACCCCGCACCAGATTTCCAACACGACCAGCGCAAGCGAAGTCGCGACCAACGGCTAAGTTGTTCGTAGCCGTCGATAACAATCAGCGAATTCTCGTTTAGACCACGTGGATTTTGCCGGGTTCGCCAATCTCGCGATAGACACCGTTGTCCATCGTGAAGCGAGAATCGCAAAACCCTCCGGTCTGAATGTTGTTCAATTTCCGGAATCAGCGTTTCGAGCAGTGTCGATTTGCCGCTGCCGTGTGGGCCGATGATCGCGCCCCGCCAACGATTGGCCTCAAGCCATTCGACCAATGTCGTGACTGATTCGCCAGGTGGGAATTGAAACGGCAGGGCCCCCGGCCGAATGCGGCGAGTGCAAAAGGGATTCGTGACTGGTGAGGAAGTGGAACGTGACATGGATGGGATTAAATTTTGTACTCGGTTCGTGGACGAACCGGCTAAGCCTTATTCGTTGACGAAACAGACTGGGCGGGTGGAATTCCGCCCAACTGAAACGTTCGCTCGGCGACAACGTCGCGGCCCCGTTGCGGAAAAACTCGAACCCGAACGCACCAGCGAATGTTGACGATGACGCCGTCGTAACTGAGTGGACTCGCCGGAAGTTTTGCGCTGAATGGTCGCGGAACCGCCGGGTCGAAGCCCGCGACATTGGCGGGAATAATTCTTTCAAAATAATGGACGCCCAATTCTTCTTCACCTTTTCCTTCCGTATACCACAGGAGCGAAAGTTCAATCGCCGTGATTTCCGTCGAGGTCAAATGATGGATCGTAAAATCGCCGTGTAGCGTTTCACCAGCGGCGAAATTCTTGTTGGCCGATGGGGCGACGGAAATGCTAATGCGTGGTTCGTTCATGCGGTCTCCCTTTCCCGCGACGGATAAACAACGACCGGAAAAGCTCGCTCAAAGTTGGGCCAATCGTGGACATTTCCCCGCACGAGCAGCCGCCATTGAACCTCGTTGTACGCTCCTTGAAATGAGTGCATGGCCAACGGCGGCACGAGCAGCGGACAGCGGGTCTCCAGATTTTCACCCTGCTCGATCGCAAAGTTCTCCCGCCGCCAGAGCGATTGTTGAAAGACCCGCCGCCGCTCGGTCCGGGTGTCGGTTCCTTGGCGGAAAGTCGATTGCTCGTCGCAAATGAGCAATAGCTCGAGCGATTTCAGCGACACCTTACCATTTTGCGAGAGGACAATGTCATACGGCTTTCCAGGAAACAACGGGTGATCAGAGATTTCAATAAACGTCGGACCAACGCCGGAGGTCAACAACAATTGTCGCACGAACAAATAGACCAACCCCCAACCGACGACAATCGCCACGCCCATACAAAGCCAAAAGGGCCACGCGGGATCGGCCGCAATTCGACCCGTCACAAAGAATGTGAGCAGGGCAATGACCAGACTGTTCCACACCACGCAGGCTGCACCGAGTGCAAACAATCGCCAGCCCGGCGACGCACTAATCGGCAAGCGAAACGCGAGCGTTGTTCCGCGACTGTCGGTTAAATTGGTCGCCCTTGGAATGTAGGGATAACGAACTTGTTCTCCCGATTCATCATGGAGCGGGCTGAGCGCGGCGACACGGATCGACGCTGCGGAGCGATGCTCCGCCGATTTACCCCAGTGAAACAACGTCCACACCAAGCCGACGCCGCCAATGATAATGAACGAGACCGGCACGAGCATCACGAGCCACATCCAAGCGGAATAACCCCGCACGAGGACGACCGTTTGCGGATCGAGCGGATCGTACCAACAGTCGTACTCTTGTCCTTCGGCAAATGCATCGAGAAGTTTCTGGGCCTGTTCCTTACTTGGAAAGTATTCTTCCCCGATGTCGTAGGCCCATTTTTCGAGCGTCTGATTTTCGGCCTGATATCGAATGTGAACATCGGGGCGAAACTGGACGTTGCCTTCACTCGTTCGTTCCAGCAGTTGCTTGCCCGGTTTTTGGTCAACCTCTGGACCAAGAACGCGACAAGTCGTCTTCACAAAACTGTGCGCGACATGCCACTCGGGCATAATCGAATGAAACAGCAGCCACAACAGAGCGAAACACCCCAGCGACATGAAAAAGCCGAAGAAGAGGGCCTCGCCAGCACTCCCCAAAGATTGCGAACCGGTCCGCCGGTCGCCCCGTTTTTTGCCGTACAGTCGAAAGGTGATTTTGGCCACGGGAGGGTTCTAAGGGAGCTTTGTGCGGTTGAGTGAATTGAGAGAGTGAAGAAGTTTGTCAAGGCAACCAAACAGCATTTCGAGGAGTTCAGTCACCGATTATAATCGAGCGACCGCTGTTCCCCCAGGGTCTATTGCGCTGAGGGTCTGCCCAAACTTTATGGCGGTGCTAAGCGGCGACGGGGCAAGGAGTTGCCCAATACTGGTGCCATTGGCCACTGCGTTCCAGCGAATCGAGTGCCGCCACGGCGGCCGCGTTGGGACGACTGCGGCCTTTCAGTCTGCCGACCGTGAGTTTGCACTGCGATTCCGTCGGCCCGCTGCCGATCTGCCAATCCTTCTTGCGGAACTCCGGATAGCAAATCATCTCCTGTCACTGCGAGACATAATTCATCAGCCGGTCGGCCGCCTGGCGTTTTTTGGGCGACCGCGTCAAGGTTGCCCGCCATTGCACCAGTTGCTCCCACGCGGCATCGTAACCGTCGTGTTTGAATGTGTGCAACAAGGTGTCGGCCCAAGTTTTCCCTTCGGCCGCCGCTTCGCCA
>JAYUFG010000588.1:0-3063 GCA_043738845.1 Planctomycetaceae bacterium | reverse complement strand
GCCTAAATTTCTCAAGCTGTGTTGCTAGCAGTGGATTTTTTCATCTTCCGAAACGAAAAACCCCGGAAAACAAGCCATTTAACGTGCGATTGCCCTGTTCGCGATACGTCTGCGCGTAGATGGAAAGTGGCCCCAAGGGAATCGTCAAAACGGCGATAAAGAGGAGAAACGATTTCATGCTGAACTGAAAGCGACCGAAGCGGCGTTCGCCTTTGGGTAGCGGCGCGAAATACGCCTTCGCCGAAGTGCGACCGAGGAGATAAAACACGCCGACAATCAACCACAGCGTAAGAAGCGACATTTGTAATACCGAATCCATCCAGGGTTTGGCGAAGATGCGAAATTTTTCGGTGGGTGGCGTGAATTTGTCTGAAATCTCCGCGATCCACAGCCAAATCGGCAACGGAAGACTTCCCCAGCGAACGAGAAAACGCACCCATCGCCAGCCATTCACAAGTCCGCACACAAACACCAACAGCAGGATGGTGATAATGATGTCGCTCCAAATGAACTCCTTTTTCAAAAAAGTTCGAGACCCCAACTGTTGCGTTCCGATTTCCCACATGAACAAAACGAGCAACATGCCGAACGACCCCAACGCGGGCCACAGACTTTACGGTACCTTGCGATCACGCCGCTTCCACAACCCAAACACGGCCAAGCCAATTCCCACGACCAACAGTTCCACGCTCAGGACAAAAAATGGTTGTCGGGCGAGCGGGAGTTGAGGCACATGACTTGCCACCCGGCAGAACGGCGCGGCGAGTCCTGCCCCGCAGAGTGACAGCAAAATTCCCCAAAAAGCGTGATACATGAATCGGAAGGGGTGCGAGATAAGGGGCAAGGGGTGAGTGGTCGTGGCGAAGGGTCGTGGTTATTGTATCGCCGCGCGTGGACGTTTTGAAGTTGGATCGGCCGACCCTATTTTCGCCCTAACATGTCCAGTATATTGGTTAGCCGATGCGAACCACTTTCGACGCCAGAGCGTCGGCTCGCTGGAAAACCTCTCCCGTTACAAAACACTTTTTCAATAAAAATCCCATGACTTTCGATCCCACCCCGGTTCTCGACACGCTCGCCACGGCTCTGGCCGAAAAAAAAATTACGGCCGGTGCCGTCGAGAACATCAAAAAGTGGCTCATCGAATCGCGATACGCCGAATATGCCTCGGCGGTTGCCGAACATATTTCGGCGGGTCGCTGGAAAGAACTCGACGACGTTTTCTGGACCGTGATTCCGTTTGGGACGGGCGGGCGACGGGGGAAAATGTATCCCTTCGGCTCGAATGCGATCAACGACCGCACGATTGGCGAAAGTGCGCAGGGGCTTGCCGATTATGTCGTCGCTTATGCGAAGCAGGCCAAGCTCCCGACCGATTCGCTCGCTTGTGCGATTGCCTACGACACGCGGCACCGCTCGCGGGAGTTTGCCGAACTTTGTGCAGGCATCATGGCGGCGGCGGGCTTCACTGTTTATTTTCTCGATGGGTATCGCAGCACGCCGGAACTTTCGTTCACCGTGCGACACAAAAAATGTGCCTGTGGGATTATGGTCACGGCGAGTCACAATCCGCCGTCGGACAATGCCGTCAAGGTTTATTGGTCTACCGGTGGTCAGGTTCTTCCGCCGCACGACAAGGGAATTATCGACCGCGTGATGAGTACGCAAGAAATCCGCAAGGTGCCCTTTGCCGAGGCTTTGAAAAAGGGTCAGGTCGTGTACTGCCAGGCGGAGGTGGACGCGGCTTTTATTAACGCGGTCAAGTTGCAAAGTTTGCCCGGCCCGCGACAGTTGAAAATTCTGTATACGCCGCTGCATGGCGTGGGACAGTCGGCGGTGTTGCCCGCGTTGGCGGCGGCGGGGTTTACTGACGTCGAGGTCTATGGTCCAAATGCGGAGCCGAACGGCGATTTTCCCAACGTGCCGAATCATGTGGCGAACCCAGAGAATCCAGCGGTGTTCGACTTGCCCATCGTGCGGGCGAAGGAGAGCGGTACGGAGATAGTCCTCGCGACCGATCCCGACTGTGACCGGCTTGGTTGTGCGGTGCCAATTTCGTTGAAAAAAGATGCCCCTTGGCGAACATTTTCGGGCAATCAGATTGGTTCTCTATTGGCGGAGTATCTTCTTTCCTCGCGAAAAGCGGCCGGTTTGCTCAGTCGTGAACATTACGTGTGTAAGACGCTCGTGACGACCGAATTGATTCGTCGCATTGCCGATTCGTATCAAATCCATACCGAAGGAAACATGCACGTCGGCTTCAAGTACATTGGCGAAGCGATGGACCGCGTTGGGCCGGATAAGTTCGTTCTCGGTGCGGAAGAGTCTTACGGTTTTCTCGTGGGACAACATGCTCGCGATAAGGACGCGGCCGTCGCGGCGATGTTGCTCGCGGAACTGGCGGCGAAGTGCAAAGCGGCGGGCCAGTCCTTGCACGAAAAGCTCGATGCGATTTTCTGGCAACATGGTTATCATGCCGAATCAAGCGTCTCGGTCAGTATGCCCGGCTCGGAAGGGATGGGCTTAATGAAAGCTCTCATGTCCCGCTTTCGCACCGCACCGCCGACACAACTCGCCGGGATGAAGGTTGCGCTGGTGAAGGATTATTTGAATCTGGTGCAGTTTGCTCCCGGCGGTTCACAAACACCGCTCGACGCACCGTCAGGAGACATGGTGATTTTAGAACTTTCGTCTCCGGGCAATTATGCGGCCGTTCGTCCGTCGGGCACCGAGCCAAAAGTCAAGTTCTACACGTTCACCTTTGAGCCAGCGGAACAGATCGGCGATTTGGAAATCACCAAGAGTGAAGTTGGCGAGCGGCTTTCGGCACTGGGACGCGATTTGGCGGCGTATGCGAAGGGGTAGTCGAATTGAGTCGGGATTGGCACCCGTAAAGAGCTAACACTTTGTCACAAGTTGATTGTGGGATTGTGTGCCACTGGCTCTGCCCAATCACATTAACATATCTCTGCTAGCATCGTATTGTACTGTTCAAAACATCGGGAAAATCGACTTTCGCGTTTTGAGTGTTCAGTTTTCGCACATGCGTTTTCCCGGCGTTTT
>JAYUFG010000587.1:0-3073 GCA_043738845.1 Planctomycetaceae bacterium | reverse complement strand
AATTCGCGAGGCTCGTTTGGGGCCTAATGATCTGGAAGTCGCCGAAACGCTGAACAATCTGGGTGCCCTCTATAATGCCACAGGGCAATTCGCGCAGTCCGAGCCCGTTCTGCAACGTAGTTTGCGAATTCGCCAAGCGCGTCTTGGTCCGGATCATCCCATCGTCGCCACGAGCGTCAATAACCTGGGAACGCTTTATATGGATCTGGGCCAGTTCGACAAGTCCGAACAGTATCTGCAACAGGCCTTAAAGTCGTATGAAATCAGCCGCATGCCAAATCAATTGGATGTCTCGCTCGTCGTCAACAATCTTGCGATCTTGTACTCGCGAATGGGCCAACTCGATAAAGCCGAAACGATGTTGCAACGCAGCTTGCAGCTTAAAGAAGCCAAGTCCGGCCTCGATCACCCAGATGTCGCTCTGGCCTTAAATAACTTAGCCGTACTTTACAAACAGAAGTTTCAATACGACAAAGCCGAGTCGCTCTATCTACGCAGCCTGAGCATTCGCGAAGCCAAACTCGGGGCCGAACATCCGGAGGTCTCCAGCTCCCTGAATAATTTGGCGAATGTTTATCAGGAGCAAGGCCGTTACGTGGAGGCAGAAAAACTCTATCAGCGGAGTTTAGGCATACTGGAAGCGAAGTTCGGAAAACAACACCCCGACCTAGCTCGCTCCGCGGTGTACAATCTCGCTTTGATGCACGCGGCGCAGGACCAGATCGCCCAAGCCGCCGACGAGTTCGACCGAGCACGGCGAATCGTTCGACGGCATACGGCCCTCGTCTTACCAATCTTAAGCGAGCAGGAACAACTGAAGTTTTTAGAGAATATCGATCGGCGAAATTATTTTACGGCACTAACGTTGGGCTGGAAAAAGGGCGACGATGCCGCGATTGCTGCCCGCAGCGCGAGTTGGCTCGCCAACGGCAAAGGGGTGGTTCAGGAGTGCCTCGTCCAGCGGGCGACGATGGGACGCGACAGCACCAATCCGCAATTCACCGCGATTGTGAATAAACTCTTGGCGGTGCGTCGTGAGTTGGCCAACCTAATCAACAAAATTCCCAAGCCGAGCGAAGAAGCCCAACATCGTGCTGACTTGGCGCGGTTACCGGAACAAGAACAAGAATTGGCGAAACAACTTGTTCGCGCCGGTGGAACTCACGTTCCCTCTGCGTGGGTTGAACTGGACTCCATCCGCAAAGCTTTACCGCCAAAAGGCATCCTGATCGACATTTGCCGTTTCGAGCCAACGGTCTTCGCGGCCAAAGCGGGGGAAACATTTCGTCTACCGCCGCGATATGCGGCCTGGCTGACACCTCCGGAAGGGCCGGACCATGTTCAGGTGGTTGATTTGGGCGAGGCGGATAAGATCGAGGCTGCCTTGAATGCTTTTCGAGCCGCCTTCAAACCGTGTCAAAGCCCCGATCAAGAGCAGAACCCCATCCTCGCGCTGGGCGAACCGGACGCCGAAAAGAATTTGCGTAAGACGTTGACGGAACTGTCGACTCTCGTTTTGAAACCATTGTTGCCGTACCTGAACGACCGCGACGAGTTGATCATCAGTCCGGATAGCGGTTTATGGTTGATGCCGTGGGCCGCCTTGCCACTTGCGGACGATCGTTATGCCATCGAGCGTTGGAACATTCATTACGTCACAAGTGCGCGCGATCTCATTTCCGCCAACGAGGCTCGCCCAAAACCTGGGACGGGACCACGAATGTTCGCCAACCCCGATTATGACCTGCCCGCTCAAGACGTAGTCTCGGAGTTGAACTCTGTATTTGGCGGCAGCGGAAAACTCTTGCCACCCCCGTCGCGTGCATCGATAGTTCTCCCTGATGTTGAAAACGTATCGCGCGGTGTACAAACCATCGGTCGCGTACCGCATTTGCCGGGTACCGCCAGCGAAGCTCGGGCGATCACTCCGAGTCTTACCAAGTACGCCGGTGAACCCAAGCTGTACACCGAGCGACAAGCGCTGGAGGGTGTCTTTAAGCGTCTCAGCTCTCCGAAGATACTGGTGCTTTCGACTCATGGATTTTTCCTCGACGAACCGACGGCGAATCGTGAGAACAACGCTACGATTCAGTCCGACAATCGACCGCTCTTCGCCAACGAGCAAGCTACCGCAAATCGCGAAAACCCTTTGTTGCGCTGCGGACTGTTGTTGGCAGGTTGTAACAATCGCGGGCAACTCACAGCGGAAAATGTCGATGACGGAGTACTCACCGGTCTTGAAATCGTCGGCACCGATTTACGCGCGACGGAACTGGTCGTGCTTTCTGCGTGCGAAACCGGGCTGGGCAAGGTGAACAACGGCGAAGGGGTCGCCGGGTTGCGTCAGGCGTTTCAATTGGCCGGGGCGCGGTCGGTGGTCGCGACGTTGTGGAAGATTCCCGACAAGCAGAGTGCCCAGTTGATGAACGATTTTTTCACCAACTTGGCCGCCGGTCAAAGCAAATCCGCCGCCCTCCGCAACGCCCAACTTGCGATGATCAAAGCCCGCCGCGAGAAGTTCAACGCCGCCCATCCATTTTTCTGGGCTGCGTTCACGCTGACGGGAGAATGAATACAGTAATTTTGGGCCGATCGTGCTTCACCAAGACGTCACGGATGATCGGCAAAGTGATCCCAAGCGTTTTTCTTTATCAATCGGTGGTCGCGGTAAATGCGGGTGTGAGGCCTGAAGCTAGGAGCATTCGATTCCGCATAGCCGAATTGTCGAGTCTGGTGCATCGTCGGCATGGAATCTTGCTCCGTGGCTGATCGGGCCGCCGCCTGCCGCGAAGGTAAACCGCTCGATCAGTTCGACTGGTCGTTCAATCCGTCGTTGCCCAAGAAGCAGGCGTTCGACTTGGCGACCTGTCGGTTCATTCGCGAAAGTCGCGACGTGTTGATTATCGGCCCGCCGGGCACCGGCAAATGTGACGTGACCACTGGCGACGTTAAGTTCGATAACTTCCAGGGCCACTGGGGTAGCCCGCAAGAACTCGATAGGTTCTTGCACGCGTATGCGGTGGAAAAAGCCCGTATCGAGGCGAGACGACAGGGGCACACGGTCACGGAACAA
>JAYUFG010000586.1:0-8124 GCA_043738845.1 Planctomycetaceae bacterium | reverse complement strand
GCCTTGGGGAAGTGTTGGTTCGTCCTCACGATAAGGCGTGCGACGAGAAGTTGCCGCACCAAAAACGTAGTCGGTGCTGATGTGCAGCAAGGGGATTTGCAACTCTTGGCACGCCTCCGCGAGATAACCTACGCCGTCGGCATTGATCGCCTGACAGATCGCCGGGTTGTCTTCCGCCTTATCGACGAGCGTGTACGCAGCGGTGTTGATGACGGCATCTGGCCTCAGTTCAAAAAGTTTGGCGAGTACGGCGTCGCGTTGCGTGATGTCAATTTGATCCTTGTCGAGTGGCACAGCACGGCGGTCCAGTCGGCGGCATAGTTCGCCACCCAATTGACCTTGGCAACCGATGACGGCGATTTTGTTCATGAAGATAAAGAGGGTGAAGTGAAAGACGAACCGGAATTCCGCCAGTGGAACATGAGGGATATTGATTGTAGTCCTGGACATGGGTGGTGTCTGGCTTGTAGACGCGGCGTCTCGCCGCGTTATTCAAGCGGCGAGACGCCGCTTGTACAAGGGACGTCCCATTCTTTCTGCCATTCAATGCTACTTAAAATACCCACTTTATATATATCTACTATTCTTCGTAATCATTATCATTGCAATGTCCAGGATACCGGGCATAATCGGGTCTGAAATTGGCTCAGGATCGTTGCAATTGGTGCTGGAATGCTCCAACGGATCGGTCTGAATATCCGATAGATTGATAAACCGACGCACATTTGCGCGCGGTGCCCACCCCATATCGTTCGTTCTCCTCCCCCCAAGGAGCCTTTCCGTGAAGTGTATTTCTCCCCGTCTGGTCGGAATTTGTCTGTCATTGATTTGCCTGTGTAGCGGAGTTTTCTCGTGGGCAGCGCGGCCGACGGAGTCCCTCCTGCCGAAAACTACGGTCGGTTATGTTTCTGTGGGAAATACGGACGTTCTCAAAGCCAATTTCGATCAATGCCAGATTGGCCAGTTGATGGAAGACCCGGCGATGAAGCCCTTCGTGGATGACATCCGCAAAGAGGTCAAAGCCCGCTGGCTGACCAATCATAAAGACCTGGGGCTGAGCCTGGACGATTTGGCGGGCATTCCCGGCGGCGAGGTCAGTTTTGCAATGGTCAAGCCAGCCGACGACAAATACGCCATCGTCATCCTGGTGGACGCAACGAAACATGCCGAACAAGCCAAGGCCCTAATGGATAAAGTCACGGCCAATCTGACGACCGCCGGTGCAACGAAAGTCGCTGGTAAGGTCAAGGAAATCGTGGCGTTCGATCTGGGCAAGTCGGACAAGGACGCTGTTCGCAAACGAAATCGTCAGGCCGCGTTTTTCTACCAAGACGAATGGCTCTGCTTCGCCGACAACATCGCCGTGTTGGAGCAAGTTCACGCGCGACTTCTCGCCCCTGGCAAGGACACGCTCGATCAAGTCGAGGCCTTCACCTCGATCATGCAACAGTGCCAGCAAGCGTCGGCCGGATTGGCCCCGCACGCTCGTTGGTTCATCGACCCCTTTGGATATACGCAAGCGGTGCGGTCGGCGAATGTCTCGCCATCCAAACCCGACAAACGGCCTGATCTGCTCCCGATTTTTAAGGATCAAGGGTTCTCGTGTCTCCGCGGGATCGGGGGCCATGTCAACTTCATGGCCGAGATCGAGCAAGGGAAATATGACATGTTGCATCGCACGATGGTCTACGCCCCGTCGGTCGCTGGTGCAGCCAAGGGTGAAAAATATAAATTCGCCGCGCGAATGTTGAAATTTCCCAACGCCGAAAATCTGAATCCACAACCGTGGGTTCCGAACGAAGTGGGTACCTACACGAGTTTCAATTTTGATATCAAGAATGCTTTTGAATCGTGTCCGACTCTGGTTGATGCGATTGCTGGTCAGCCCGGTTTCTTCGAGGATATTATCGAAGGTTTGAAGGACGATCCGAATCCCAAATCGCCCAAGATTGACATCCGCCGCGATTTGATCGGCAACCTGGGCACCCGCGTCACGATCCTTTCGGATTACACTCTGCCAATCACGACTGACAGCGAACACACGCTGTTCGCGGTGGAGATTGCCAACGGCGTAAAAGGTGAAAAAGCCGTTTATCGCCTCGTCAAAAAGGTGATGGAAGGTGAAAAGCACAAAGATATCAAGGCGGGCAAAAATGGTGACATCATGATCTGGGAGATCGTCAGCGATGAAGAATCGGCGACGACCGGCGTGACCATCGAGATTCCCGGTGCCGAAACTCAGCCTGTCTCTACCGCTGCGGTTGTGGCCGGTAAAGGGGACGGACAAAACGGCGGCGACCAACTTCCCAATTGCTCGACCTGCGTTTATCACGGACATCTGTTCGTCGCGACGCACAAAGAAATCCTCCTCAAAGTGATCCAACAGATCGAAGCTGGCGCGGCCGATAGCAATAAGGCTCTGGCTCAAGCGGCCGATGTGCGGGTCGTGACGGGCGAGTTCACAAAGCTCGGCGCGGATGTGGGTAACTGTGCCAAGTCAATTTCCCGCACCGATGAAGAGTGCCGCACGAATTACGAATTGCTGCGGATGGGGAAAATGCCCGAGTCGAAAACGCTCTTAGGCAAAACCCTGAATTGGATGCTTGACGATGGCAAAAAGGGAGGCGTTCGCAACTCCCGCATTGATGCCCACAATCTGCCGGAGTTTGACATTGCCCGTCGCTATTTTGGTCCCGGCGGCTTTTTTGTTTCCAACCATGAGAAGGGTTGGATGGTGACTGGGTTTATGCTGACAAAGGAACATCCGACCGCGGAGGTGGCGAAGGTGCCGAAGAAATAAGGTAGGAATGTTAAATGACCAATTAAAAATGTCCAATGACCAATGCAGCGGATTTCCTGCATTGGTCATTTTGGTTTGGTCATTCGCACAGCGTACACCTGGCCCAATCTGCGACACGCCTGCTCGGCCGACCGAGGCGAACGGTGGGAGATTTTGTCGCGCCCGGGGTTCAAATAAGTTTGACAAATGACCGCCAGCCCGCCAGAATGGGGAGTCGTTTGGCGATTCGGCGATGGTTCACTTGGTTGACGACCAAGCGGAGCAGGCCGAAGCCCATCGAAACTAATCCACATTGACATTTGCAAAGGAGAAGCATCCGATGAATTGGTATCTCGATGTATTGAAAAAGTACGCCGTCGCTGACGGGCGCGCTCGGCGAAAAGAGTATTGGATGTTCGTCCTCTTTAACGTCATTATTTCACTCGTGCTCCAAGGCCTCGATGCGGTCGCTAAAACGAATGGAATCCTCGCGGGTGCGTATGGCCTGGGCGTACTCGCGCCATCCATTTGCGTCGGCATTCGCCGACTTCACGACACCAACCGTAGCGGGTGGTGGTGGCTGATCATCTTCGTTCCTTTAGTCGGTGCGATCATGCTGATTGTGTTCTTTGCCACCGAAGGAACATCGGGCGACAACCAGTACGGTTCGAATCCCAAAGGGATGACGAGCGTCTGAGTTGACGAATGAGCAAGGTTAGTGAATGACGAATGAAAAATGACGAATGACCAATGCAGCGAAGGTGCTGCATTGGTCATTTTGGTTTAGACATTGGTCATTCGCGCAGCGCGGTAGGTCACGACTGTATTGACCAGGATGTCATGCAGGCACTGCTTCTTCTCCGTCCAGCCGCAAAACATAAAACCGACGCCGAGCGTCAGGATATGGCCGACGATTTGCTTGGCGAAAAAGCGACTCGTCGCGCGACCGAATGAAATACGGCCTCCCTCCAAATCGGAAATGACCAACCCACAAATGACTTTGCCCCAGGTCGCTTGCCGCGCTGAGCTTTCCATAATTGCATGATAGAGCCAGTGGATGACATACGTGACCAACACGTAGCTCAATGCGAGTGGCAACAAACTTATTACGTAGTCGAGTGCCACTTGCTGGTCACGAGCAATTCCGGGCGGGGGAGGCGGCAGTAGAAACGCCAAAAAAAGGTAGTTCAGCAGCGGTCCCGAGATGGAGCTAACTAAAATGCTGTCGATGACCTCGGCGGCGAAGCGAATCCAAAAGCCGGCGTATCGCGGTGTTAAATCGGTCGCCGGAAAAGGGGGCAACGGCGGCGGACCACCCGGTCCAATCGGCGGTACCGTTGGCGGGTCGAGCAACAGCGTCAGCGGTGCCCAGGTTGGCATTCCTTCCGTCCAATATAGTTCGTGCGATTGCAAACGACCGCTTTGCACCTGGGCACGGATTTCTTCTACCGAGAATGGTCCGGTCGGCTGCCGATGGATGGTGACATAATACTCTGGCATGAATTCTTTTCAGTGGGTCTGGACGTGACAAACAGGTGCCGATCTCGTCACTTCACTGGCGGCTGCAAAGTCGGCGGGCCTGTGAGCCAGCCGAGTGACGCGAGAAATTTGTCGGCCTCGATTAACGTGAGCGTGAAATGAGGGTCGCGGTTGAAGAAGCCATGACCCGCATTCGGGAAAATAGGGGCGTCACAGCGGACGTTGACCTTTTTCATTTCGGCCTCGAAGTCCTTGAGAACCTGGACGGGAATCAGATTGTCGGCGTCGCCCAAAAACACAATCGTCGGCGGGGCGTCTTTCGTAACGTGATGGGCAGGTGAGAATTCCAGAAGTCGGTCGCCGACTCGTTCGTGACCCCATTGCCCCGGCCCGTTGTTGAAAACCGGATTAAACAGAACGAGCGCATTTGGCTTGCAGGAGACGGAGACATCATCCTTGGCATCGTCGAGTCCCTCGACCAAAGCGGTGAACGCGGCCAAGTGTCCCCCGGCGGAACCGCCTACCCCGGCAATGCGGCGGGGATCGACGCCCAATTCTGCCGCGTGCGAGCGAACATAACGAATCGCTGATTTTGCATCGGCGCAGCAGACGACCGGTGGACCTTTATCACCTTTTGGAATGACGCGATATTCGACTCGCACGCCGACGATACCCCGGCTCGCAAGATACTCGCTCTGCTTCAGAAACTGATTTGGCGTTCCACCGACCCAACCTCCACCAAAGAAAAAGACGGCGGCGGGACGTTGATCGGTTGCTTTCCACTCGGCCGGTTTTTCGATGAACAGTTTTAACTCGCGTTCGCCGATTGTTTTGTAGGTTATTATATCGCCCGATTTCACTTCACCGGTTTTCGTAGTCGGCTCCGTAGGTTTCGCTGGTTGCGCATCTTGCTTTTTGACAATGTGCATCCGCTGCGCCCATTCGTCATACAGGGCGACCAGTTCAGCGACGCGAGTAGGTTCCTTGGAAGCCAGGTCATTCAATTCGACCCGGTCGGCTTCCATGTCGTACAGTTCCCACGGTTTGTTCGCGAGACCGACCAATTTCCAGCGGCCGTTGCGGACGGCCCGGCTTCCTTCGTGTTCAAAAAAGATCGGCCGCGACGGTTCCGACGTTTTATGCAGCGTCGGAATGAGACTGCGACCGACCAGAGGCAACACCTCGCCCGGATACTTGGCACCGCTGACTTCAATGCACGTCGGCAAGATGTCGATGAGGTGGCCCGGCTGATGATCAAGCTCGTTGTGACGTTTCATCCCGGCGGGCCAATGGACAATCAGGGGTGTGGCGATGCCTCCTTCGTGACTGTAATGTTTGTAGAGTCGAAAGGGAGTGTTGCTCGCATTGGCCCAACCGCTGCCGTAACTGACGTAACTGCCCGGTGCCCCGATGGCGTCGAGCTCGGCACCGGTGTGCAGCGTGTTGTCTCCACTGGTTGTGCCAAGATTGACCTCACTGTTGTTTTTGAGGACGTCGAAGCCGAACGGATCCCACTCGGCACAGGCCCCGTTGTCAGAGAGGAAAAAAATGAGCGTGTTGTCGAGTTCACTATTTTTCTTCAGGTCGCTGATGACCCGACCAATGTTCTGGTCCATGCGGTCGATCATCGCCGCGTACACGGCCATGCGACGAGCTAGGTCGGCGCGGCGATCCTCGGACAATGATTCCCAGGCCGGATTTTCCTTGTCCGCCCAACTGTGCGGCGTCGCCACGGGATTCGGCGGAATAATGCTCCGTGGCGTCAGCGGCCAGCCTGTGCCCAGGACACCAAGTTCCTTTTGCTTGGCAAAACGCGCGGCGCGAATTTTGTCCCAACCCGCTGCATACGTCTTGGCATACTTGGCAATCTCGGCCTGCGGCGCGTGTAGCGGAAAATGGGCTGCGTTGAACGCCATGTAGAGGAACCACGGTTTCTTATCCTGACGCGCGCCGTCGAGAAAATCGAGTGCGTAATCGGTGAAGGCATCGGTCGAGTAAAACTTCCCTTCTTCAAACTTGCGCGGCGTGCGGTCGGCAGGCCGTCGGGTGTACAGGTTCGGGTTCCAAAAACTTCCATACCCGCCGAACATCCCGTAGTATTCGTCGAAGCCCCGCACGATTGGGCCGGGATCTCCCAGGTGCCACTTGCCCACCATGAGAGTGCGATAATTAGCGGTGCGGAGGATTTCGGGAATCGTCGCGCAGTTTTTCGGCAGACTGCCCGACATGCCGGGAAATCCAACTGCGTGCGGATACTGACCGGTGAGCAGCGACGCCCGTGACGGGCAGCACCTAGCCCCGTTATAAAACTGCGTGCAGCGTAGTCCGTCAGCGGCCAACTTGTCGAGGTTGGGCGTTTGAATTTCGCCGCCGTAACAACCGAGGTCGGAAAACCCGACATCGTCGGCCAGGATCAGCAAGATGTTCGGCCGTTTGTCGGGCGTTGTTGCTTCAGCGGCGGTGGCCGGAAGGGAACACGCCGCGAGCGACAAGAGCAACAGTGATGGCAGAGTTTTCATGCGAGATAAGTGGGGTGAATCGCGAAAGGGCGAGACGGGAAAGGACGTTTCCGCAGTCCCATTCTCCGCTGTGGAGGGGCAACTTGCAAACCTATTTTTTGTTCAATGGTTCCGTTGTGTCAAAATCTGAGCATTGGTAGTGGCGGAACTTCGCAGGATAAGCTCCGCTGCTAAACAAACTGGTTAAGGACCGCTACTCAACAAAGGCTGTCCGCAAATCGTGGCCAGCCCTTTTCTCTGATCGTCCCTCTGTTATTGGCTGGTCTGGTTGGACTAAAATGGTTCTATGCAACCACCGGAAACCAAACTCACTCGACCACATCGCCGTCCATGGTTTCAATTCAGCCTGCGGTCGCTGATGATCTTCGTCACGCTCTTGGCGATTGGAATGGGTTTGTTCGTCGCACCGGCCCACCGACAAAGGCGGGCTGTGGCGGCGATCGAGAAAGCCCACGGAAAAGTTGTGTACGCTGTGGAGTCCGCCGACCACGGCTTCTTTCAGGCTCCACAATGGTTGCGAGATTTTCTCGGCGACGACTATTTCAAGTCGGTTGAGGAAGTCGAATTGCGGATGAGCAAAATCGACGATGCCGGATTGGAGATTCTCAAAGACCTGCCATCGCTGAAATACTTGGACCTACATGAGGCACCCATCACCGATGCCGGATTGGAACACTTGAAGGACATGACCACGCTGCAAGAGTTGCACCTGGGCGGGACGAAGATCGGCGATGCGGGTCTCGCACATTTGAAACGTCTGACCGGGCTGGTGCGGCTCGATCTGACGGGCACAAAAATAAGCTCGGCCGGGCTGAAGAACATCACCGGCTTGACCGCTCCGCATTCCATCTGGCTCACGAACACGCAAATTGACGATGCGGCCGTGGAACACCTGAAAGGACTCTCCACGCTGCAAAGTTTGTGGATTGATGAGACAAACGTCACTGCGGCGGGAGTCACCAAGCTCAGGACAGCACTCCCCCATTGCTTCATCAATCACCCCAGCTATTTCGAGTGGCTGGAGAAAACCAACCCCCGAGAACCGGGCGGAGAACTTCACCTCGCCCCGTTTTAACCCACGGCGAGCAGGGCGGCGTCAGCCCCCTGTTTGTCTCTCGCACGGTTGCGTTACAATAATACCACCATGAACGAACCTTGCACGAATCCGGCTCGACGCAAACGCTTGCGGTGGTATCAATTTAGCCTGCGGTCGCTGCTAATCTTCATGACGCTCGCCGCCTTCGGCAGCGCGTGGTTCGGCGTGAAGTTCCAAGCAGCCCAGCGGCAAAAGGAAGCGATTGAAAAACTTGCAAAGGCAGGTGCCCGCGAAATTAAGTATGACTACGA
>JAYUFG010000585.1:0-3082 GCA_043738845.1 Planctomycetaceae bacterium | reverse complement strand
AGCGGCCGATGGTCAACGTAGGCGTTGAATGGCGGGCCAACTCTTGCGCCACCTTGACCGATGCCCCGCCGTTCACGATGCCGGATATGTAAGCATGGCGGAACGAATGAAAATCGAAGTCAGATCAGTAGGTGCTGTTGGAAAACTACCGCACGCTGGGAACATGTCGCGCCCGTGATATTTTGGTAAGTCGCGAGCCTTGCTACTATGTTGATGAAAAAAATCTGCCTCGCGTAACTTCTCGCGAGATATGGCTTTGCGCCATTCGCAACGGTTTTTCTGGCTGCGTTCGGCGATTTTTTGTACGGATGTGGGTGGTCGTATCCACTAATAAGGGTAAAGCACAGACGAGTCTAACGTTCGAATTCGATCCAATTCCCTCCGATTTTGAGAGCGAAATATGCGCCTGACCTTACGTAATATCCTGGCCTACTTGAATGACATTCTTGAGCCGGACGACAAGGCCGAGATGTCGAAGAAAATTTCCGACAATGAGTTCGCGACGAAGCTCGTCCATCGGATTCACGACTCGACGCAGCGGTTGCGGCTCGGTGCGCCGAAATTGACCGGCCGGGGAATGGGCCTCGACCCGAACACGGTCGCCGAGTATCTCGACTATACCTTGACGGCGGACCGCGAGCCAGACTTTGAAAAGGTCTGTCTTGAATCGGACGTTCACTTGGCGGAAGTCGCGTCGTGCTATCGCGTGTTGACGCTCGTGTTGGGTGAGCCAGCCGAAGTCGATCCGGCACTGCGCCGCCGAATGTACGAGATCGGCTCGGGAGAAAAGGTCGGCGTCGATCCAGCCCATGTGACAAAAACAGACGGCTCTGCTCCGCCGCCATTGCAAAAAGCCATGCCCGTCGCGAGCAAGCCGACTGTTCCCGATTACTTGCGAGAGACGAAAAAGAAGTCGGGTTTGTGGCGAGTTGCGGCGACATTGTTGTTTGCTGCGCTCCTTGGTGGTGGTGCCGTCTTGGCGATTGGACCAGAGAAGGTGGCGAACTTTTTCGGCTGGGGGGGCGGCAAGAATCAACTGGCCTTGCAAGACAAAAAACCGAACGTCCCGCCGGTCCCACCCATGCCGCCGATTGATAGCGTCGGCCCACCTGCTCCGATCACAAATGGTATTGGTCGGAGTACCGATGGTGTTCCTCCGGTTGAAGGTGGCCCAGCCAAGACGGATGGTAGTACTGGTCCGATTACCGATAATGCCACCCTCCCGAACACCGGTAGTACGATTGGTCGGAGTACCGACAAGTCAAACGGCGATGCTGCTACTTCAATTCCGTCGGATACGAATTCGGTCGTGCCGCCAACACCGCTCATTCCGGTTCCGCCGGTGCCCTTCGATGGTGGACTAAAACCAATTCCGCCCGTCGTCCCCGGTGATACGACCGACAAGTCCTCAACGACTGGTTCGGAAACAGGCAAGAACTCTGGCACAACGCCGACCGACATTCCGCCGGTTAGGCCGTTACCCGACCTGACGAAGACGCCGATTGATGTTTCCAAACCGCCGGTTGATCCGCCGAAGCCAGCCGTCGATCCTGCGGGCAATGGTGGGAACGCGGTAGGTGCTGCGGCAGGTGTGTTCATTTCGGAAGAAGACGTGTTGATGAAGTGGAACGCGAAAGGTTTTTGGGAGAGGGTGGGAAATCGCGGAGCCGTTTCGTTTGGCGAAACGCTGCTGGTGTTTCCTACCTATCGGCCGACGATCAATTTGAACTTCGGTGTCTCGATGCAGTTGGCTGGAGAGTCGCTGGTACGGCTGCTCGCTCCGGATGAAAATGGAATTCCCGGTTTGGAAATCATTTCAGGCCGCGTTATTTTGACGGCTGCTGGCAAGGCGGGGACAAAAATCAAACTCGCTTTTTCGCCGCAACAGATCGGCTTTCTGACGTTTGGCGATGGTCAGTCGGAAGCCGCGTGCGAAGTTCGCCCTTATCATCCGCCGGGTACCGATCCAGAGAAGACCGTCAGCCCGCGAGTGGTCGATGTGTACGCCAACAGCGGTCAAATTCGTTGGACTATGGCGAAGGGAAACGACGGTGATTTGGTGCAAGCTCCGGCTCGCATTGCCGCGATTTCTTCACCGGTCGAAGGGATTGAAGCCTCGCGCGATATTCCTAAATGGGTGAAGGCCGAGCAGATGTCCGACATTGAACGTCGGGCGTCGAAAATCTTTTTCAAAAAGCTCGATCAGGAAAATTCACAGCAACGATTGCGTGAATTAGCGAGCGACAAAAACATTGAGAACCGGGCGTTGGCGATCCGCTGCCTTGCTTTGGTCGGCGACTTCGACGATCTCGTGGCAAGCTTGAAGGACGAAGACCACCGCGCGATGTGGGCAGGGTACTTCGATTCGATTACGGCGGCGGCCGCTCGGGACTCGATGTTCGCGCAAAAAATTCGGATCACGCTGGAAAAGCAACGAGGCGAGCGGGCGGTCGAACTGTATCGCATGTTGTGGGGCTATAGCAAAGTCGATCTCATCGAAGGGGGTCAAGCCGCGAAACTGATCGAACTTCTCAACGACGATGATCTCGACGTTCGCGTAGTTAGCTTCTTGAACTTGAAGTCGCTGACCGGTTTGACGCTGCTGTATCGACCTGAAGCCACCTCGCAACAACGTCGCGGAATCGTTCAGCAGTGGCAACAGCGGCTAAAAGACGGCAATCTCCTGCCGAAAACGCCAAAGGCCGGGTAAGGACACGTAGTGCTCTATCAAAGAAAAGAACAGGATTCATCCGTCTGAAAAGCAAACGGGTAGAGTGGATAAAGTTGTCTTCGGGCCGACAGCCCCGCCGTTGTCCCAGCGAACGATGTTCTGAACGAACCGATGCTCCGGTATTTAATACGGTGTAGCGGGTCAACCATGTCGCTTGGTCTCTCAGCCAAAAACAGACGGAGACACCAACTATGTACTATCCTGCGATTGATCAACATGTCAAGCAACGGACCGTGAACACAGGGATTCTCCGTGTTTCACTCTGGAATGTCTTCTCGACTTCACAACCCGAAACGTAAGTGAGGATTCTCGCGTTTTTACCTGCATTCCTCGCTAACGCGTCGGGTTGGG
>JAYUFG010000584.1:0-8137 GCA_043738845.1 Planctomycetaceae bacterium | reverse complement strand
GCGGGCAGTTTCAAAGCCCAGCAAGAATCGTTCGGCAGTCTACTGATGGTGCTGCTCGTGGCCTCGGCACTCGTATTCTTGCTGTTGGGTTTTCAGTTTCACAGTCTGGCGTTACCTTTTTTGATCTTCCTCACACAGCCCGTCTCGTTGGCCAGTGCCATGTTCGCACTCTGGATCACGCACACGCCGCTGAATGTGTCGTCCTTCATGGGGGGCATTTTGTTGATCGGACTCGACGTGAAAAACGGCATTATCTTGATCGAGTACATCGGCCAGCTTTGCAAGTCGGGCGTCCCCTTGGCGGAAGCACTTCTGCAAGCGGGCCGTACTCGCTTTCGACCGATCTTAATGACGAGCCTGATGTCGATTTTCGGCCTCGTCCCGCTGGCACTCGGCCTTGGCCCCGGTGCGCAGATGCAACAACCGCTCGCAATCGCCGTCATCGGCGGACTAATCGCGAACATGCTGCTCACACGGTTGTTGATACCCGTTGGTTATCAGGTTTTGCGTGGCCGCTCGGCCGCGTAAGTTTCGCTCGACGAGCCATGCGGAGGGGCTGGAGGTACTACCGCAGCGTCGCTGGCTTCGGCAATCCGGCAATTCGCTCGCGAATCGCTCGGCTTGGTGCGTGATTGGGGTCAAGTAGAAGGGCTTGTTCCGTTTCAGCTTGGGCCGCCTCCAGATGCCCGGCCGCCAAGTGGGCCTCGGCCAAACGGTAACGCAGTTCCGTCGTCGGCGCACCTCGTTGCGTCGCCAGCGTCAGGCTTTCAATCGCGTCGTCGTAGCGGCCGAGCGTACTGAGTGCCAACCCTTGCAAATGGAGAACCTGTTGCGGTTCGTCGCCGGGTGGATAGGTGTCGATCAAAATTTGCAGGGCGACCAATGCCCGTTGCGGTTTGTTCTGTTGACGATAGGTTTCCGCAGTCTGCAATAAAGCGGCCCGGTCGTCGTGTCGCAGGCTGAGGGCCCTTTGAAAATCGGCGAGGGCTTGCGACGAATCGGCTGAGGCTTGTTCCGCTTGACCACGCAACGACCAAGCGGCGGCCGATTTCGAATCGAGCCGAATGGCCTGATCGGCCCGACGGACCGCATCGTCCGTGCGGCCGAGTTCGAGAAACATCTCACCCTGGCGAACGAACAAGCTCGGGTCGTCACCCGATAGCCGGATTGATTCGTCAAGCTGTTTGAGAGCGTCTTGCTTCATCCCACGATGCCACAGAACTTCCGCATATTGCCGCCGCGCGTCAGAATCGGCGGGACACGTTTGTGTCGCTTCGCTGAGAAGGGTTTCGGCATTTGTCCAGTCCCCTCGTTGCATTGCGGTAATGCCGCGTTGAGAAAGTTGCCGCGCCGAAACAACCGACTTAGGGACTGGTCCTTCGCGAAACGGAATCGCACAACCGGAACAGAGGATCGACAGCAACATCGATGTCGCAATCACCGTTGCCCCGAGTCCTGCGTGCGCATGACGCTTCCCTAGTTTTTTGAACGGCGCGGAAATGAGAATCTCGGAGAGCAACATCGTTCAACAATCTGCTTTTTGCAACAGTGCTGTTGGAAGCGGGGCGACAATTCGGCCGGATCGTAGCAAAGGTTGAATTCCTCAACAATCGCGACCGGAGGAAAATCGCCAGATTTCCGCCCATTTTCAGCCCTTTCGTTCGGGCGACGACTTTCCTATGATGCTCATTATGCCAGCCATCTTCGACAAATCGGGAGTGACGTTTCAATATCCGGAAAACTGGACGTTGGAGGTTGATAATCCTCAGCCGGGCGAGATCGCCGCGACGGTCACAAGCCCGACCGGTGCGTTTTGGTCGGTCGCCATGCACCCTCGACAGGCCGAACCGCTGCAACTGACAGACACCGTCCTGGAGGCGATGCGTCAGGAGTATCCGGGCCTCGAAGCCGAGTCGGTCGCGGAGACCATTGAAGGGCACGAACTGGTTGGCCATAACCTGAATTTCTTTTATGTCGATCTCGTTGGCACTGCTCAAATCCGGGCCGTTCGTTTGCCCTGGACCACGTTTGCGATTCATTGCCAGGGTGAAGACAGAGAATTTGGCAAAATTGAGCCGGTCTTTCAGGCCATGACGTTTAGCTTGCTCAAAAGCAGCGCAAAGTGACGGGAAAGGCCGCCGAGAGTCCTGGCGATTTGTAACTTTTACAAAAATCTCTAGCCAATTTTGCAAAGTTGGCGAAATAGGGTAAAGGGATTTCACCGCTCCCCAAAAATTTCTCGGCAAAAGCAGGTTTTGCGCAAGAAGTGCAAATTCATGTCCGGCATTGGCACGCGATCTGCTCTTGAATGCAGTTGCAAGTGTTCGACCCAGTTGGCCGTAGCCGAGTTGAGCAGTCGGCTGCGACCAAGACACTGTCCCCGAGCGTCCTGCGGCGAGCATCGTCCACGATAGTTTACCCGTCGTCGGCGAAGGTGCCCCACCGAACGAGCGAATCGACAGCCGAACATCGCACCGTGAACTTTAGTGCGAAGACGCCAAGGTATGGCGTAATAAAATGCCCGACACGGGCGAAAGCCAGTTTTTCACGGTTGAAGAGCCTGGTCGGCCAAGTCATAGCGACGGCGGACCAGGCTCTTTTTCATTTTGCGGTCGGCCAACCGACGCAAATTCAGAACGAGCGACCCAAAAATCGGTCTGAATTGCCCTTGTCGGCCCGGTTGCGGCCCGCTACTCTTCGCACCCTCTTCTCCAATCATTCTGTCGCGATTCCGCGAGGTACTCATGAAAACCGTTCTGCGTTATCTGTTTCTTTCTGTGATCGTCGCTGTTTTTTGCAGCGGATGTCAGCCCTTGGCGTCGGCCCTTTACGTGATGTCCGGCGAAGGCGACATTAAGGCCCAATACGCTGGCTTGAAAGAAAAACGAGTTGTCGTTGTCTGTCGTTCGGTAAGTGCGTTGCAGTACCAGAACTCGGGCGCGGCCAAAGAAATTGCCAAACAAGTTGGAATTCGCCTGAAGAGCCACATCAAGAAAGTGGACCTTGTTCCCCGTAATGACATCGACCATTGGATGGACGAAAATAACAATGACGATTTTGTCGCGATTGGCAAAGGGCTAAAGGCCGACTTGGTCGTCGGGATTGATCTCGAATCGTTCAGTCTTTATCAGGGGGCCAACGTCTATCGCGGAAATGCCGTCACAAATGTGACCGTGTACGACATTAAAGATCGCGGGGAGATTGCTTGGGACAGAAAATTGCCGAAAATTCTGTTTCCGCCGAACTCGGACGTTCCGGCCTCGGAAAAACCGGAGGCCGAGTTCCGGCAGAAGTTCGTCGAGAAGATCGCCGAAACCATCGCCCATCAATTCTATGACCACCCCCTGGCCGAGGACTTCGCCGTCGAAGGCGATTATTAACGCCCAGAGAATCCTCCGCAGAGCAGAACCCGCTGGGGTCAGTCTGCGGTGGAACAAAACCAGCGCAGGCACATTCTGGAGTACGCGCGCGGTGGTTCACGAAATAAGTCTTACGCCAAGGCGCAAAGCTCGCGAAGGATGTTTTAGTGGAATTCCAGGCACCCTTCCCTCCTCGCCCATTCTGGTTCCTTGGCGAGCCTTGCGCTTTGGCGTGAGATTGTTTAAGATATTTTGGTTGCGGTCATTGGCTTCGTTGCGTACTAACGGCAAGCCTCCTTCCATAGTATTATGGTTATGTCGTGGCGATGGGCTTACCTCGAGTTTTCGCCAAAGGCATTTAATTGAGGGGTCATGCAACTTCCCAAACTCAGCACGCTGTTGAATAAAGAGACCTCCATCGCCGCGCTGGCGGTGATGGGGATCGGCGTCCATTTACTGATGCGATTTGGGCTGCATTCGAGTGATGATTTCAATCGCTGGCCTCTGTTCGCAGTCCTCGCCCTCGGTGGCCTGCCACTCGTTTTCGATCTCGCCAAAGCGATCCTAAAAGGAAAGTATGGTTCCGATCTACTGGCGGGACTTTCGATCGTGACGTCCGTATTGCTCGGCGAGTATCTGGCTGGTGCGCTCGTTGTGTTGATGCTTTCGGGTGGTCAGGCATTAGAGAACTTTGCTGTTCGCAGTGCTTCGTCGGTGCTCAGAGCCTTGGCCAAGCGGATGCCAAGCGTGGCCCATCGTCAGCAAAATGGTTCCTTGCTCGATGTTCAATTGGATGAAGTGATCGTAGGCGACGCCATCATTGTCTATCCGCATGAAACGTGTCCCGTCGATGGGGTCGTTCTCGATGGTCACGGCGTCATGGATGAATCGTATCTGACGGGTGAGCCGTTCATGATCTCCAAGGCACCCGGTGCCGGAGTGCTGTCGGGTGCGATCAATGGAGACTCTGCACTCACGGTGCAGGCGACACAGTTGCCCAAGGATTCTCGCTACGCAAAAATTATGGAGGTCATGCGGGCGGCCGAGGAAAACCGCCCGAACATTCGCCGCCTTGCCGACCGCCTGGGGGCGTTTTACACGCCGGTCGCGGTCGCACTAGCGGCGTTCGCTTGGTATCTCAGCGGAGACTCGTTGCGATTTCTGGCGGTGCTGGTTGTCGCCACGCCGTGTCCGTTGCTGATTGCGATTCCGATTGTGTTGATCGGATCGATCTCTTTGGCGGCACAGCGGGGGATTATCATTCGTGATCCGGCCGTGCTGGAACAGATCGACAATTGCCGCACGATCTTGTTCGATAAGACGGGCACATTAACCTACGGCGTTCCTCAACTGACGGAGGTCATCACGCCCGATGGAAAAGAGGGGCTTGATTTGCTCCGCGTTGCAGCCAGTGTCGAGCAGTATTCCAAACACCCTTTGGCAAAGGCGATTCTCGCCGATGCCCGCGAGAAGAAGTTGTTGCTCGTCGAGGCGCGAGAAATCAGCGAGTTGCCGGGGCAAGGACTGCGGGGCGTCGTCCAAGGAAAGTCGGTCGAAATCACCAGTCGAAAACAAATTCTCGCACGACATCTGGCGACGGAAAGCGACCTGCCGTCGCCTGGTTCCGGACTTGAATGCTTGGTTCTGCTTGATAACGCCTACGCCGGGCTGTTTCGTTTTCACGATGCTCCTCGGCCGGAAACAAAATCGTTTATCGGACACCTGGGAACTCGACATCGGTACAACAAGGTCGTGCTGATTTCCGGCGACCGCGAGTCGGAAGTTCGTTACCTCGCGGAAAAAGTCGGGATCACGGACGTCTACTACTCGACCAGTCCCGAGGAAAAAGTTGCGATCACCCGGCGTGAAACGGAACTTGCTCCGACGATGTTTTTGGGCGACGGGATCAACGACGCGCCAGCGTTGATGACGGCGACCGTCGGTGTCGCGTTCGGCCGCAATAGCGACGTCACGACCGAAGCCGCCGGAGCCGTTGTCCTTGATACGTCGCTCGGCAAAGTCGATGAACTGTTTCACATCGCCCGGAGGATGCGGAGAATTGCGCTCGAAAGCGCGATCGGCGGAATGGCCTTGAGCATACTTGCGATGGGTTTTGCGGCGGCCGGTTTTTTGCCACCCGTCGCGGGGGCCGTGACGCAAGAAGTCATTGATGTTCTGGCGATTTTGAATTCGTTAAGAGCGGCGTTTCCGCCGAAAGTGCTGGCCGATTTTTGAGCGCGATCGACCCACGCTCCGCTGCGCGTCGCGGCTAAACGTGTTAAGGAAAGGAAATACGTTTCCTTACCGTCGCTTGGCCCTTGTCGCCAGCGGTCGAAGGGTTCGTAATTCACTCAGCATGTTCTCCAATTCGGTCGGCAACGGTGCCGTGAACTCCAGCATCTCGTTCGTGCGAGGGTGGCGAATTTTAATTCGCGTGGCGTGCAAGGCCTGACGCGACAGAAGCACTGTCGCATCGTCCGACTTGTGCTGAAGTGCGCCGCGAGTGATCTCCGAGCGACCACCATATAAGCGATCACACAAAACGGCATAACCGACGTTCACCAAATGGACGCGAATTTGATGGGTCCGGCCCGTCTGCGGCAATACCCGCAACGCCGCAAAACCGTCAAACCGTTCTTGCACTTCATAAATCGTGCGGGCGTCCCGACTGGTTGCATGATCGCGGCGGATGGCCATTTTCTCGCGATGATAGGGGTGCATTCCAATCGGCAGGTCGATCAAATCGCGATCCCGATCAGGACAGCCCACGACAATCGCAAAGTATTCCTTTTCGACGACTCTTTGCTCGAACTGATCGGCCAAGTGGAAATGGGCACCGTCCGTTTTGGCGACGATGATCACTCCGCTCGTGTCGCGATCCAGCCGATGGACGATCCCCGGCCGCGTCAAACCGCCGATCGTACTGAGCGAATCAAAATGAAATTGCAACGCACTCGACAGCGTCCCGCTCCAGTGGCCACGCGAAGGATGGACGACCATACCTGCGGGCTTATTGATCGCCGCCAGATACTCGTCCTCATACAAAATTTCGAGCGGAATATCTTCCGGCATTGGACCAGGGCGGGGCAAGTCGGGCATCTCGACCAAGATGCGGTCCCCTTCTTGCACGTGATGGGCTGCTTTGCACCGCCGACCGTTGACCTTCACGCAGCCTGCATTGATCGCCTTGCGACAAAGCATCCGACTGTACGAAGGAAACTGCTGAGCGATGTAGGTATCGAGCCGCAGACCAACGCTCAAAACGGCAACGACCAATTCCGTCGGCCCGGCGGGAACGGTAATGTTCGGAGCGGCAAGCACCGAAGGCGAGTCAACGACCGGTCGAACTTCTTCGTTCAGGTCGTCGTCGCCGATTTCATCGCCCAATTCGTCGTGTGGCAATTCGTCATCGGGTAATTCAGAGGGCAACGGTTCGGCGGGCATAAGTCACAGCGAACCGAGCAAACAGTCCGACCAAAAAGTGCATCGTGGTTCAAGGCGAACCACCAAAGGAGAGCGGAATTCAAGTGTTGGTTCCCAAAAATCTGACCAGCAAGCCGACACGTCGGCGACTACTTCGACTCGGACTTAGGCTCAACCGGCGGAATCGTCGGCGGAGATTTCTCGTCCGATTTTTCCGGAGTAGGAACCGCTGGCGGAACTTCTCCGCTCGGTTTTTTGTCCTCGGTCGGTTTGGGAGTGTCAATCGATTTCTGCGGGTCATTTTGAGCCGGATCAAGGCCACCCTTGATCGGATCGAACTTCGAGGAATTGATCGAACTCTTGAACAAATCGTCCGGGTTGAGCGGCGGCCGTTCGCCGGGCGTTCCTGGTCCCGATGCTGGCTTGGCGGCGAGTTCCGTCAGTTTGTCGTAGAAGGTCTTGATCGAGGGGCGGTTCAATTCCGCAATCCGTTGTTTGCTGTAGTCGTCAAAAATTGCCCCCTTCTCGAACTTCAATAGTTTTTCGTATTCGGACTTGGCCTCGTTCAACTGACCAAGTGACTCGTGAGCGCGGGCCTTGCCACAAATCGCCATTTGCTTCAGCATGTTGTCCGAGGTACTTTTGGCGACCGCCGCATAATTGTCGAGGGCCGATTGAATGAGCTTCTTGGAGGCACTCCCATCTTTTTCCATAAACAACGAACGGATGCCGCGGCGCAGGTCAAGATTCGCCAGGGCTAAGTGCGACGTGTCGCCGACGGACGTCCCAGGGGCATGACGTTGAACGACGCCGTTAAGTTCTTCTTCGGTGCCGTCAAAGTGGTCCCATTCGGCCGTCTCCCGATCTTTTGCCCGGCCCGAGATAAACGAATAGGCAAAGAAAATCACGCACGCCGCAATCGCAATCGCGAGGAGCGACTTGCTGTAGGGTTCGATGGCCTTGAACTTTTTGGCAATCCAGTCGGCCAAGTCATTGTGTTGTAGTTCGTGACGACGTTCGTTTTTCATACTCGAATCAATCCAGGTATTGCCAAAATTGGGGAAGGGTCGGCGAGGGTCGAAATCGGTCGGCGGAGTCCTTGCAATGACCCAAACGCCTTATCCCATAAGTAGATACGACAGCCGCACAGTATAGAGCCAACTACAAATCGGCGTCAAGACGGACGTTTCGATCACGCCACCCTACGGGTAAGCGTCTCGAAAGTAGGTGCAAAATTTGCTCTACTTCACAGGCGCGGGCAGAAGGGGTGAGATTTCACACGTTTCACGGGAGATCGAGCCATGAAGTCAGGAATGCAATCGCGGCAGACGGCGGAGCTTTCTGCGGATCAAGAA
>JAYUFG010000583.1:0-8142 GCA_043738845.1 Planctomycetaceae bacterium | reverse complement strand
ACGATGGCCACGGCGCAGACAGACTTCCTTATATGGTTCCCGACGACGACTTTCAACTGCTCGATTTCGGCGACGGGCGAAAACTCGAGCGGTTTGGGGATTTCATTCTGGATCGTCCCGCCCCGGCCGCCGAGAGAATCGATCGCTCACAGCCGGAAATCTGGAAAACCGCGCACGCCCATTATCAGCGAACCGACGGCGAACGGGGCATTTGGGAGAGTTCATTTCCGCTGCCTAAGTCTTGGACGGTTCGACTAAACGGAATCGTGTTCGAGATCGTTCCGACCGAATTTGGCCATTTGGGAATTTTTCCCGAACAGGCGGAGAATTGGAATTGGATCAGCGAGCAAATTCGCGGGGCAAATCGACCGTTGAAGGTTCTCAATCTGTTCGCGTACACGGGTGGGAGTACATTTGCCGCCGCCCGGAATTCCAACTTTCCCGTAGAAGTCGTTCACGTTGACGCAGCCCAAAGCACCGTTGCTTGGGCGAGATCCAATGCCGCGTTGAACGGTCTTCAGGACGCAAACCTCCGCTGGATTTGCGAGGACGCCGCAAAATTCGTCCGCCGCGAGTTGAAGCGTGGAAACCGCTACGACGCCGTGATTCTCGATCCACCCAGCTTTGGCCGGGCACCGACCGGCGCGGTCTGGAAATTTGCCGAGCATCTTCCTGACCTGCTCGCCGATTGCGTTGCATTGACCGCCGGTCAGCCGCAGTTCATGCTATTATCAGGGCACACAACGGGCGTCGGCCAGCAAGAGTTGGGCCAACTCCTCTCAAACGCCCTCACCCCGGCGCAGTCTCGCCTCATTCTCACCGACGAAATGCACTTGCAAATTCACAATCTCCGCCACCTCCCTTGCGGTGCATTGGCCAAATACACTCGACGGTAATTCACTGTTCCTTGTTCACCGTTCACTGTTTCCTCCCGTGCTCATCACCAGCATCCACAACCCGCGTATCAAAGAAGCGGCCAAACTTCGCGAGCGAAAAGCACGCTTAGTCGTGGGGCGGATCATCATAGACGGGGCGCGCGAAATCGGGCGAGCAATCACCGGCGGCGTACAACTAATTGAGGCGTTTGTCTGTGAAGAATTGTGTCACACAGCGGAAGCGGCCGAACTATTGACCCACTGGTCGCAACCAGCGGAATCGGCGAGTTTCGAGATTCACTCGGTCACTCCCGCTGTTTTTGAGAAACTGGCCTTTGGCGAACGGGCCGAAGGAATTGTCGTGATTGCCCAAACGCCACGCACGACTTTGATGGACCTTACACTGCCGGAAACGGGATTGGTCTGCGTGCTGGAAGGACTGGAAAAGCCGGGCAACGTCGGCGCGGTCTTACGAAGTGCCGACGGATCGGGCGTCGTGGCGGTGATTATTGCCGACGGTCGGACCGACATCTACAATCCCAACGCCATTCGTGCCAGCCTCGGCACGATTTTCACCGTTCCAATTTGCCAAGCCACGAGCCGCGAGACGTTGCATTGGCTGCGCGAACGCGATTGCGACATTTTCGCCGCCCGCGTCGATGGCGCGATCGAATATACCCAGGCCGATTTTCACCGCCGCGCGGCGATTGTGCTGGGGAGCGAAGCGGATGGCCTGTCCGACATTTGGTACGGCCCCGACGTTACGTCAATCAAATTGCCGATGTGCGGTACGGCCGACAGTTTGAATGTCTCGGCGACGGCGAGCATCTTATTTTACGAAGCCTTGCGTCAGCGGACAATTGAGCAAAGGTGATTACGGACCATTCAATTTCAAGGCGATTTCGTGCAAACGTACTCAAAGTTTCGGTGGGCGAACCGGTTCATATTGGTTCAGTCACCCCGAAAAACATTGTCGAAACCGGTTCACTACGCAATCACGCCCTGCACAACATCCCCGGCCGCGATGGGCAATGGCCGATGAAAGCTGTCGTAGACTTCCGTCGTGGGCGGAATGCCAAGCAACTGAAACATCGTCGCCGCGAGGTCGTCGGGCCGCACCCGGTCGCTCGCCGGGTGCGAGCCGTCTTTGTCGGAACTGCCGTGAACATAGCCTTTTTTCACGCCGCCACCCGCGAGTAATGCCGTGTAACAGCCGGGCCAATGATCGCGGCTTTGTTGCTTGTTGATTTTAGGCGTCCGGCCAAACTCGCCCATCCAGACGACGAGCGTTGTGTCCAACAGTCCTCGCTCTTCTAAATCGAGTAAAAACGCGGGCAAGGTTTGATCGGTCAACGGCAGGTGAAGTTTTTCAATGATCGGATACATGTGCGTGTCGTTGAAGCCGTGCGTATCCCATCCGCCGCTGGTCATGCTTTGGCCTCCAATGGTGTCGGAGAAATAAACATTAACGAATCGCACGCCCGACTCAACAAGCCGCCGCGCCAGTAAACAACTTTGACCATACGTCGTGCGGCCATAACGATCACGGGTTTTATCGTCCTCTTGCGAGAGATCAAACGCTTGGCGAACTTTCGGCGAGTTCAACATCGCAATCGCTTTTTGATAATGGGCGTCGATCCCCGCCGCTTCGGCCGAGTTGTCGAGCAACCGCGATTGCCGGTCCACAAGCTCCTGCAACTTTCGCCGCTCGGCCATTCGTTCCGCTGATAAACCTGCGGGCAGGCTCAGCTCCGGCAATTTGAAGTTCGCACCGTTCGGGTCTTCCGTCACCAACATCGGGTCATGTTTCTTGCCGAGAAAACTGGCGTGCTGGCCGGGAGTGACCGCCCCGTCGCGAATCACGTGTGGAAACGCGGCGAACGTCGGCAAGCAATCGACCGGCGGTGTCAGCCGATCCACAATCGAACCATACGCGGGAAAAAGTTCCAACGAATCTTTCAAACGAATGTCGTCGGTCGGCGGTGCGCGGCCAGTCAGGGCGTAATAACTGGCCGAGTTGTGATTCTTCATGGTGTGCGTCATGCTCCGAATGAGCGTCACACGGTTCATAATCTTCGCCACCTCAGGCAGATGCTCGCTGACCGTCACGCCCGGCACGCTGCTCGAAATCGGTTTGTGCGGGCCGCGAATTTCCTCCGGGGCGTCGGGCTTCATGTCGAACATGTCGATGTGGCTTGGCCCACCGAATTGATAAAGAAACACGACCGACTTGGCCTTGGCCATCAAATGCGGCGAGGCTGCTTCTTCCGCTCGAAGTAATTTCGGCAAGGTCAGTCCGAGCAAACCCGCCCCGCCAATTTGCAGTACGCTGCGGCGAGTGATCGTCGATTGTCGCAATCCGGAACAAGCGTGATTGGGCATAACATCATCCAACGATTTGTTTAATGCTGTAACAAAAACTCTTTCGCGTTCAAGACGCTCCACACGACATCTTCCAAGGCTGCTCGGCGGTCGGGTGCTATTTCGCAATACTTGGCCAAGGCACTTCGCTCGTCGTCACTCGGATTGCGGGCAAAGGCTGACCAGTACAATTCGTCGATAATCGCTTTCGTTGGTTTTTTGTCGGAGAGCCATTTGCCCACCTGATTGTCCGCCGTCGTGATTTGCTTGTGCAGCGCAGGCCCGCTGAGCAACTGAAACGCTTGGCTCAGCGTCGTGCCGTTGGAACGCTCACACTCGCACGACAAAAGTCGCGGCGGTCGGCCGAATGAACGCAGGAAGCGATCTCCGTCGCCCGGTGGTTGGTCCTTGTCCCGCTTGGCTTTGACGCCTGCGACCTGTCCGGCCCGAGTTCCGGCCGGATAGCTACTAAACGTACTCGATGTGCCGAGAACTTGATTGACGCTGTCGAGCAATTGCTCCGCCGTGAGTCTTCGGGCCAGGGCGTGCGAAAAATTCAATTCGTCGGTCCGATTAGTGAAATTCGGTTCCGAGGAAAGCTGATACGTCCGCGATAATAAGATCGTGCGAATCAAATGTCGCTGATCGAAACCGTGCGTCGCAAGGTCGTGAGCCAGCGCGTCCATTAGTTCTGGACTGCACGCCGGATTCGAGGCGCGAAAATCATCAACCGGCTCGACAATTCCCCGTCCTAACAAGTTGAACCAAATTCGATTCGCTTGCACTTTCGCAAACTGCTCGTTCCCTTTATCGGTCAGCCATTCGCCGAGCGGTTCTAAGCGGTCTTTGGTAATCGCCTCCGCTGAGACAGGCGAAGTCGCACCGAGGAATTGTGGCACGGCCGATTTTTTATAACGCGGATTTTCAACTTCGCCCTTCGCGGCCACAAGTACAATCTGCTCGCCGTCGAACTCGTGCGAGTCGTTTTTATCTTTTCGATCATTTTTAATGATCTTGTAATCAACGCGGGCAAAAAATGCCGTCCAGTTGTAATAATCGTCCTGGGTCCAGCGTTCAAACGGATGATTGTGGCACTTCGCACACAATAGGCGCACGCCGAGAAAGACCTCGGCTGCCGATTCGGCCCGCGTGATCGGGTCGCGATGGCCTCGCCAATAATTGGTCGGCGGATTTTGATACGTGCTGCCGCGAGCGTCGATCATCTCGCGGACAAATTGATCGAGCGGCATTCCTTCGTCGAGACTTTTACGAATCCAGCCATAAAAAGTCTTCACGCCGATGACATCGAGCGTTCGCTCTTCAACCCGCAAAAGATCAGCCCATTTTCCAGCCCAATGATCGGCGTATTCCGGCCGCGACAGGATCGCGTCGATCAACTTCGCCCGCTTGTGACGGCTTTCGTCGTTCACAAACGTGCGAGCTTCTTCCGACGTGGGCAAGATTCCCAGTACGTCGAGAAATGCTCGACGGATGAATTGGCCATCGTCGCACAAAGGGGACGGATTCATCCGCAACGATTTCAATTTGGCAAAAACATTGTCGTCGATGTAGTTGATGGGCGTCGGGCCGCTCCATTGATAGTCGACTCTTCGAGGAATGAAAGCGACACGAACGGTCGCCTGTCGCTGAAGGAACCGGACCAGGATTGCACTCTCGCCACAGTCGGGCATCTCCAACACGCCGTCGCGGCTGACTTTGGCCGGACCGGTGAGAACTTCGTAAACGACGTTCGAGGTTACGTCCTGGGTCGTGGCGACATTGGCCGTCATGCAATCGGCCACCACGTGCAGTTGGACTTGATTCTCCGGCTCGCGGAGAATGATCTTGTCGGGCGTGACCTTCAACTGTGTCACCCGTTTGGTTTGTTCATTATTCGGCTTCGCTCCGGCCGCGATCCAATCTCGCAAAATCTGATACGCGACCGACGACGTTTCAAATCGCAAGCCACCCTCGTGGTCGATCTGCATGGTTGGCTTTTGCAGGACGAGACTCTTCTCCGGCGACTTGTCGTCGATTCGTTTCTCTTTCCCGCTGGTGAATGTCGCAAAATCGGCGGCGGCGTCCTCTCCCCGCAGCGAGAGTTTGAAACCCCCTTTGCCATTTTGATTGCCATGACAGGCACCGGAGTTGCAACCCGACTTCGACAAAATAGCCATCACGTCAAAGCCGAACTGCGGCGGCGATTTTTCGTCGGTTGCCGTAGCAACTTCCACGGAAAGGCCCGCGCAGCACAAAGCAGCGAACACGACGCAGCGGGCAATCATTCGGCGGCAGGTCATCAAGGATCGCAGGGGTGGGGCAGACTCGGCGGGGTGAAATTGGCAGGAACCTTGATTGTCGTTTTCCGGTGGGAAAATTGCAACCGGATTGTGGTCTGTTTTGGAAATTCCGTGAAATCCCCCACCGGGCGGTGCGAAGTCCGCTCCGCACTTGACGCGAGTGGGGTCGGGAGTCGGTTTCGCGGCCAAGGCTTCAAGTCATGGAAAATCACTTCCGCAAAACTGACTCGCGACCCCTTTTCCGTACAAGCCGATATGCCGCCAATTTGACAGCGGCCCAGCTACACCCGATAGTATGGCCAGCGGTTGTTTCAGGTTGACGACCGATTTCCCGTATCGACGATTTTGCGATTTGGAGAATAACATGCGACTTTTGGCGATGGTTTGGTGGCGTCGATTCTTCCTGGGGTTGTGCGGTGGAATCGTTCCATGCGTTCTCCAACTCGCATCGGCGAACGGAGAGGACGTTCCAAAAACCGTAAAGTTGGAAAGTGTGCCGATTCTGGTCGAGTCGTCGCTGACCTCGGCGAAGGGGAACATTCGCCAATTCGCTTTCGACGGTCGCCCCGCCACCTATTTTCTTTCCGAGGAAAATCCGAAGTCGAGCGACCATTTTACATTGCGGTTTGACCAAGCCGTTTCCGTCGAGTCGATTTCGGTCACGACCGGCAAGCCGAACTCGAAAATGGACGAGTTTCCGCTCGACCAAGGATTGCTCGAAGGGTCGTCCGATGGAAAGGTGTTTGTCGAGTTGGCTCAATTTGAAAAAGGGACCGCCGACGTAAAAACACAGAACAAGGAATTGATCGCCGTTCGCATTCGGCCCTCGGCCGATCAAGATCATCCGCTCGCCATTCAAGAAGTCAAAATCGAATCGAAACCACCGCTGGCCATCTTCAAGTATCCAGTGGAGTTCAAAATCGATGCGAGTGACGCTCCCGAACTGAAGGAATGGGCGGAGCGTTCCGTCAAGGCGTGCGAGCGAGCTTACGCAATGATTAACGAAGAATTGGCCAGTCCCGGTTTTCGGCCAGTAACTTCGATCACCTTCACGCTCAAAAATGACTACAACGGTGTTGCCGAAGCGGCCGGCGATCGGATCAAAGGTTCCGTCAAGTATTATAAATCGCAACCGAACGATGTCGGTTCGCTCGTGCATGAAACGGTGCATGTCGTGCAGTCATATCGGGGCCGAGGTAATCCCGGTTGGCTCGTCGAGGGGGTCGCCGATTACATTCGCTTTTTCAAATACGAGCCGGGGAAAATTGGCCGCATCAACGCCGCTCGCGCACGTTTTGACGGAAGTTATCGTGTCACCGCAGCGTTTTTAGAATTCGTCACGCAAAAGTACGACCCGCAACTCGTCGCAAAATTGAACCAGGCCATGCGGGAAGGTCAATACAAAGAGAGCCTGTTTCAGGACTACACAAAAAAATCGCTCGCCGAACTCGATGAAGAGTGGCGCGCGACGTTGAAAAAATAGTTTGTCGAATCGTAAGTGTTTAGCCGTAGGAAGAACGACCGAAAAAGCTCACGCCAAGGCGCAAAGTTCGCCAAGGAAAAACGACGGCGAAAAGTAGAGAACAAAACGATTTTGGGATCGGCGCGGTTCAACGAACGAGTTCCCAAACTCACCTTGGCGAGCTTCGCGCCTTGGCGTGAGCCTTTTATCCACCCTCACTTCGCACGTCCTTTCATGGGAGTGGAAAGTGGGACATTCTACTCTATCAATCTAGGTTGTCCCCTTTTTCCTCCCTGATCGCCGAAGAACTTTTTGGAGGTCACAAATGACTGCCAACGCAGAATCACAACTTGTTTCAATTGCTACACAATTAATTGGCACAAAATGTTGGCAAGTGAGTGCTGGCGGCTCCGTAGGTTCGCGATTTGTTCTCGATTTTGGAAAGCAGCTTGAATGGGAACCTGTAGAAAACCCTCGCGTTAACGAGATGTTTAAAGATAAGAGAAAGGGCGAATTGACTGTCAACGTCGGATGTGCGGCGTGGCGTTTGGATGGCGAAGACGAACCGATAACTTCTTGGACGGACATCGCTGGATTAAATGGCCCCATGGTTGACGGATTACGCTTGCTGAATGGTTGTACGGTCACAATGGCACAAATTATGAGGCCGGGTCTCGACTTGATTCTTACATTCGATAATAAGTTATGCCTGCGAGTTTTTTGTGACCAGTTCGAGGAACCTTATGACAATTACAATCTGTCGCATCAGAATACTTATGTCAGTGTCATGGCGCGATCTCGCATCGTCGTGAGCTAATTCGCGACCGTTGTAAAAAATAGGTCGCGTTGGAAATCAGGAACGAGATTGAACCGGACGAGGAAAAGGGGATAAGTCGAATGGCATCACGTTAAGCCGAACTCCTTTCTGGGGCGCGGTTAAGCGATGCTAGCAGCGCGCGTGTTTGGCGGGCTGCTGTCAGTGCTAGCGATATTTATCAATAGCGCGCCTCCGGTAAAAAGCAGGGTGTGTTGAACCCACTTCTCCCGGAGGCTCACCGATGTTTACCAACGGTCATCTTCCCGCGTTGACTAATGCCCAGTCTGCGTTGACGAACGCCAAAACTATCACCTGTTCCAGTATCGC
>JAYUFG010000582.1:0-3094 GCA_043738845.1 Planctomycetaceae bacterium | reverse complement strand
ACAAGATCGGCCCGTTCGTCCGTTCCCGGTGTTCTAAATGTGGCGTGTTCGTTCGCCCACAGCGTGGGACAGAAAATTTGTGGTTGCGCTAAGTTTATTCAGACTACTCAAATCACCCATGCTACTTGATCGGCAATTTTATCCAAATTGTCCAAAATCACCATTCTTACCGGGATTCCGTAATCGGTAAGTTTTCGTGGAGAGTTGGGTGGATTTTACCGATTATTCCTGTGGCGCAAAGTTTGCGCTCGGAATGGTTATCACAATATCTGTCCGGTTCGCCCCCCCAGCGAAGGAATTACAAAGTCATGGTTTCGACTTGCCGCCCAAAAACGTCGTCGTTGATTTATTTGTCCCTATGCGGCTTTCTCGCCCTGAACGTCGGGCAGTTCGCCAAAGCACAAAACGCCGAACCGGCGATTCAGGCATTTTCCGTCAATAACGTTTCGCCCGCAGAAGTGGAAAAGGAACTGGAACGGATATTGGCCGGGACCAACGAAAAGTTCTCGCTCGTTTCCGATGCGAAAAACCATCGCATCCTGGTGAGCGGTAGTGCGAACGTTCAAGACCTCGCCCGACGAGTGGTCGATTCGCTGGATCGGGCCATCCCCGCCAAAGCGGGTGGAGAAGCGGTCTTGAAGACGTATCCCATCAAGGGCGACCTCAATGAAATCGCGACCAAGTGGCAAGCCCAGTATCCCAAAGAGAGCGGCGTTCGCTTCGCGGTGGATACGCGGCTATCGCAAATTTTGGTTCTCGCTCCGGCGGCTGTCCATGAGCAGCTTTCACAAACGGCCGCTGGCAATGAAATCAAAACGTCTGCACCGCTGCCCAGAAATGACGATCAGAAAAATCCGACCGCCACGGAACTGGCCCAGGTCAAGCGGACGGCTCCGCGAAAGCTGGCCGAAGTCGAAGGAGAAGCGGTCACGAAGACGATTCGACTAATTCGGCTCCATGAAAAACAATTCGAGGATGGCCTAAGTACTCTCTGGGGAAAGCCAATTCCTAAAGCGGTCACCGACTCCGGCAATGCGAGCACTTACGTCTTTGACGCGGGCGACGGTCGCAAGCTGACCATTCAAATTGATCGAACGACGAACGACGTTTCGCTCGTCGGACCGGCCAGCATTGTCGAAGCGTGGTCAAAGATCGTCGATGCGATGGATAGCCCGGCTCCGACAAAAGATCAAAGCACGAAACTTGTTTCGGTGCAAAACGCCGATCCGGCTGCCGTTCGCAAGGCAATGGATGCCATTGTGGAAAGTGGCAAATTGTCGGCCGACTCCAAAGGGACCATCGTTCGCATGAATGCACCTAAGCAACCGACCGCCGACGCGCAGCGTGAACGGGCTGAGAATGCCCTGAAAGCGTCGCTGATGTCGAAACTCTTTCAGGCGAAAAACGGCGGCGACAAAGTGGTTCAGGTCGGTCCCGGCGATCAAGTTCCGCCGCGCGACGTGAACCAACCAGGTCCGCAACCGATGCCAATGCCCAATGAAACTCCGGCCATCGACGCCGACGGTGCGCTCATTGGTCCGGTCCGCATCGAGTATCTCGATGGACTGGATATTATCATCATTCAAGGTCATCCTAAAGACGTTGAAAAAGTCAAAGAGTTGATCCGCCGAATCGAGGACACGTTCAAAGAGACCTCGCCCGAAATCGAAATTTATCCCCTCAAGAATGTCGCGGGGGAAGCGTTGGCGGTACTCGTACGACAATTGAACGAGCAGTTATCGACGCGACAGGGCAACGTGAGCATCACGCCGCTCGGCAAACCAAACGCCCTGATGTTGATCGGCCGCAAAGAGGCTGTCGCGGCCACCATCGCCCTCATTCAAAAACTCGATCAACCGGTCGCTCCCGAAACGCAATTTCAGGTCTTTCATCTGAAATTCACGGGATGTACTGCCGCCCAGGCGACAATTCAAGAATTTTTCACCAATCGTCCCGGCCTGGGGACGAAAGCGACCATCACGGCCGACGTCCGCACCAATTCGTTGGTGGTGACCGCGAGTGCTCGCGATCTGGAAGAAATTGCGCTGGTGCTGAAGGGAATTGACGTCGAGAAAAGCGAACATGAAAATGTACTCCGCGTCTTCCCGTTGAAGAATACTCTGGCCAACGATGTCGGCCCCATTTTGCAAAACGCGATCAATGGGCAAGCGGGTGCCGGTCAACGGGCCGGAGCGCAAAATCAACAACAACAGCCCCAGCAACAGCAAGGTGGTTTTCCCGGCGTGCAAGGCCAGGTGCCCGCGCAGACGGGCGGTGCCAACCAACAACAGTCCAACACGTCCACGATGTTACGATTTGAAATCATTGACTCCAAGGGTCGCAAAGAGTACAAGAGCGGAATTCTGACTGACGTGCGAATCACTGCCGATCCGCGGTCGAATTCGCTGATGATTTCCGCACCCGAGGGGAGCATGGAGTTGCTCGCCGCGTTGGTCAATCAACTCGATCAAATGCCCTCGTCGGAAGCTCAGATCAAAGTCTTCACGATTGTGAATGCCGACGCCCAAGGGTTGGCACAGTTGCTCCAATCGCTGTTTGGCCAATCGGCCGGGGCGGGCAATCGCCAGGGAGCAGGCGGCTTTCAAAACTTGCAGAACAACAATGCCCCCGTCGTCACGGCGGGAGGTGACGAAAGCACGCTCATTCCAATGCGGTTCTCGGTCGATCAACGGACAAACAGCGTCGTTGTTTCGGGTTCTTCCGGCGATTTGAGTGTTGTCGAAGCGATCTTGTTGCGGCTGGACGCCAGTGATATTCAGCAACGAAAAAACGCCGTCTATCGTTTGAAGAATGCCCCGGCCACCGACGTGGCCAACGCCATCAATCAGTTTTTGAACAACCAACGACAGTTGTTGAACACGCCAACAGGTCCGTCAAGTCCGTTCGAGCAAATCGAACGGGAAGTAATCGTGGTGGCGGAGCCGGTCAACAATAGTTTGATCATCAGTGCCACGCCCCGTTACTTCGACGAGATTAAGAAACTGATCGAGCAATTGGATGAACGTCCGGCGATGGTGATGATCCAGGTTATGATCGGTGAAGTAACGCTGAGCAACACGGATGAGTTCGGGAT
>JAYUFG010000581.1:0-8158 GCA_043738845.1 Planctomycetaceae bacterium | reverse complement strand
ACCCGAAACGTAAGTGAGGATTCTCGCGTTTTTACCTGCATTCCTCGCTAACGCGTCGGGTTGGGATTTTCCCAATGTGAAACACTGAGAATCCCTGGGCGTTCGAGTCGTCGCTTGCGTCCGAGGATGGGCCGAGGTTAGGATCGAAAGGGTTCATTCCGCTTGCCCTTCCTTGGAGACGCCTGAATAGCCCCGGCGATTTGACAACTCATGTGGAACCAGTTTTCGAAGCTTTTCGCCCGCTCGTACAATGGTCGTGAACTGGCTCAAGCCCACATGACTTTCGGTCAAACGTCGCTGGGGCGGAGCATGTCACGCACTGGCATGTTGCTCAAGAAGCAACTGTGGATTTGGCCGATCATTGCGGTAGTGCTGCTGGCGATTGTCGGTTACGTGGTCAGCAGTTCAATCCATCAAACGATGGAGGACAACCTGCACTCGGAACTGGAAACTTTGCTGAGCGTCGAGCGGTCGATGCTCGAAAAATGGTTCAAGGTCCAAGAGTCGAGCGCGCTGACGCTGGCCAATAATCGAGAAGTTCGCAAAGCCGTTACCCAACTTCTGACAGCCAATGCCGACACCAGACTCAAGCCCGACCCTGCGGCGACGGGAGCGAGCGAGCGCGACGTGAAGGAGTTGCAATCGCGGCTGGAGAAAGAACTTGAGCCAGCCATGTCGGCCCACGATTTCGTCGGCTTTGTGGTGGCGGACAAACAGTTGCGAATTGTGGCGGCCGATGCCGACGGATTGATCGGCCCGGCAACGCCACAATATGAGAACTTTCTGACGCGGACGTTCTCGGGCAAACCGACTGTCTCGGCACCCTTTCCGAGTATTGTCATCCTGAAAGACAGGACGGGGCGCATGCGGACCGGTACGCCCACAATGTTCGTCTGTGCTCCGGTGCGCGACGACAATTTGCAGATTGTCGCCGTTCTGGCTCTACGGATTCGTCCTGAAAAAGAATTCACTGACATTTTGCAACTGGGGAGAATTGGCAAGACGGGCGAAACCTACGCCGTGAACAAGGACGGCCTGATGGTTTCCAATAGCCGGTTCGACGAGGGCTTAATCCACTTGGGTCTTTTGCCCGACGAGAATGCGTCGACTTCAATCCTGAACATTCAGGTGCGCGATCCAGGCGGCAACATGACGGAGGGCTTTCGGGCGGCCGTTCGCCGCCACGAATTGCCCCTCACCAAGATTTGTGCCGCCGCCGTCAGCGGCACCACCGGTGTTAATATGGAAGGCTATCGCGACTATCGCGGATCGCTCTCTTTTGGTGCCTATACATGGCTCTCCGAGTATCAGATGGGAATCATTACCGAAGTTGATGTTGGGGAAGCCTATCATCCTTTGACGATTTTACAGCGGTCCTTTTATGTGCTATACGCGTTGCTCGGCCTTGGTGCTGTGGCGATTTTCGTCTTCACCCTGGTTGTGGCCCGCCTCCAACGTCAGGCCCAAAAGGCGGCCATCGAAGCGAAGCAGCTTGGGCAATATCGGCTCCAGGAAAAAATCGGCGAGGGTGCGATGGGCGTGGTCTACAAGGGACAGCACGCCATGCTCCGCAGGCCCACCGCAATCAAAATGTTGGACGTGGAACGGGTCAATGAGGCCTCGATCCAGCGGTTCGAGCGGGAGGTGCAAATCACCTGCAAACTCAACAACCCGCACACCGTGGCGATCTATGACTACGGCCGCACACCCGAAGGCGTGTTCTATTACGCGATGGAGTACCTTGATGGAGTCAACTTGCAAACGCTGGTCGATCAGTACGGGCCTCAGCCGGAAGGCCGCGTGGTGAGCATTCTGCGGCAGATTTGTGCGTCGCTCTATGAAGCCCATTCGTTGGGCCTCGTGCATCGCGACATCAAGCCAGCGAATATCATGCTGAATCGACGCGGTGCCGAGCCGGATGTTGTGAAAGTTCTCGACTTCGGTCTCGTTAAAGCCGTGGAGGACGACAAAGAGGACGGACAATCCGGGAGCGAATTTCCGGCACGCCCCTCTATATGTCGCCCGAGGCGATACAGACACCTGAATCGGTCGATGCTTGTAGTGACCTGTATGCGGTCGGTGCCGTCGGCTATTTTCTGCTGACGGGGCAGACCGCGTTTACCGCTCAAACGCTGGGCGAGTTGTGTCAACAACATCTCACGGCGATCCCAGATGCCCCTTCGCAACGATTGGGGCGGGCGATTTCCGCTGAGCTGGAGCATGCGATTCTGGCCTGCCTGGAAAAGAGTCGGGCGAAACGACCGCAGACGGCTCGTGATCTCGCCGCGATGCTCGACCGCGTGGACCAATGCTGGTCGCTCGACGATGCCGAAGCCTGGTGGAGCCGACATGATCGCGGGCAGCTTCCCGCGACCGTCAAGGCAGGCGGAGGAAATAGCGTGACCAGTCCGTCCGCTATAAAGAGTCCCTCCGCCACTCACGCCAGGGGAACGATCGCTCCTGGCTTTGATCGAACGATGATCTATAATCCCCCCGACGACTTGACGAAATAATCGGTTAAGTCCCGCGAACCAAACCGCCATGGGATACAATGGACACGGTTATTGAGTCAGTAACAATCTTGATAGGACAGTGATTATGAGTTCTGCAAAAAAACTTGACCGTGCTGCCCGCCGCTCCGGGCCGACCCCTCTATTGTTGGTCGGCGGCTTGGCGGTAGGGATCGCCTTGGGCGTGGGCGTTCATGTGATCCAGCGGTTCACCAGCCCGGCCGACAATGCGCCCCACGAAGACCCGTTGGTCGGGCCATCCACTCCCGCCAAGAACTTTGTCTTCGCCGCAACTTTCGTTAATCCGGCCAAGCAGCGCGGTCCGGCACCGGAAGGCATGGTCTGGATTCCCGGCGGTGAGTTTTCGATGGGGAGCGACGATCCGACGACGGCTGGTTTGTGCGGCGGACCCGACGCGATGCCCGATGCCCGCCCAATCCATCGCGTGTATGTTGATGGTTTCTGGATGGACAAGACGGTGGTGACGAACGAGCAGTTCGCGGAATTTGTGAAGGCGACCGGCTATGTCACGATCGCGGAGCGGACGCCGAAGGCGGAGGACTTTCCCGGTGCCCCGCCGGAGAATCTCGTCGCCGGTTCGACCATCTTCACGCCGACACCTAGGCCGGTGCCCTTGAACAACTTTTTACAGTGGTGGCGATATGAACCCGGCGCGAGCTGGCAACATCCCGAAGGTTCGGAGACCGATCTGAAAGGTCGCGAGAAATATCCGGTTGTACAGGTTGCCTTTGACGACGCGGCGGCCTATGCGAAGTGGGCGCATAAACGCCTGCCCACCGAGGCCGAGTGGGAGTTCGCTGCGCGGGGCGGCCTGTCGGGCAAAGTGTTTGCCTGGGGCGATGAGTTTCAACCCGGCGGAAAATACATGGCCAACACCTATCAGGGACAATTTCCCGTTCAGGGTCAGGATACGGGCGCGGACGGTTTCAGCGGGATCGCTCCCGTCGCACAGTTTCCGGCCAACGCGTATGGCTTGTTCGACATGTCGGGCAACGTCTGGCAATGGTGCGGCGATTGGTATCGCCCGGATTATTATGGAATCTTGGCCGCGTCAGGCATCGCCGCGCGCAATCCGCCGGGGCCTCCATCGCCCCGACCCGGACGAGCCGAGGGCAAGGAACGGGTTCATCGGGGCGGATCATTCCTTTGCACCGATCAGTATTGCACACGCTACATGGTCGGCACGCGCGGCAAGGGCGAAGAAAGCACCGCCGCCAACCACCTCGGTTTCCGTTGTGTACGCGACGTGACGACGAATTCGCAATCGTCGTCCGAAAAATAGCGGTTGGGAAAAAAGCAATGGCCCGACGTAGCAAAAAATAGTGTAAATTGGCACTTTTCCTTACCAATAACGTGGTCTTTAGGATTACAATTCTAATGACTCACATCTCTTCTGACATTGGCGGATTGGAAGTGCGTGGTTACGAAAATCGCTGAGTTCCGGACGCTGCCGAGGACTGGCAAGGCTATCGGCGATTTTCAGCAGGATGGACCAGCATTTAATAATTGACACCGCGCAGGAATCCTTGAGGTGTATAATGACCTCAATTTTCTTTCCGTCATTGTCGCTTCACACCTATTGAGAGGACCGCATCATGAGTACGCACAATCTGGAAGGGGTCGGTAGTCATCCGGCCGGAATGCTCCCGATCACGGGGAACCGCGAGCAACTGCACCGCGAGTTCCGACACCTGAAAAAAAACTGGTGCTGGTTGTTCAGCTACGGAATTCTGCTCACGGTCTGCGGCACCATTGCCTTGGTCGTACCCGCCGCGACCGTAGGCACGTCGATGATTGCCATGATCGTATTGGGGTCGATGCTCATGATCAGCGGCATTGCGACCATCGTTACGGCGTTCTGGGCGGGAAGATCGAGCGGACTGCTGGTTCAATTGCTGTGCGGAATTCTGTACATCGTATCGGGATACGTGATCTCCGACGCGCCGCTTAGATCGGCGGTGATGATGGCCGCCTTTGTGGCCGCATTCTTTATCATGTTGGGTCTGTTTCGGATCATCGCCGCGCTGGTCATCCGTTTTCCCTTCTGGGGTTGGGCCCTCTTGAACGGCGTCGTTACGTTCCTCTGCGGAATCACCATCTATCGGCACTTCGCCGATAGCGCGATTTGGGTCGTTGGATTGTTGGCTGGATTGGAAATGCTCTTTCACGGTTGGAACTGGATCATGCTCTCGCTCGCCGTCCGCCAAATCCCCGAAGATTCGATCTGAATTTCCTAATATGCGGGGTACACATGCGTGCGTACCCAACCTTGTTTTAGTCCGTTGACCTGTTCCTGAAAGGAGCGCTGCTGAACCGGGAAATCGGAATGCTTCGAATTAAATTTCAAATCACGATTGCACCAGGAGAGAAAGCATGAATACAAAAATGAAGTTTCAAATGATCGCCGTGGCGGTGATCGGCGGGCTGATCGGGTACGCCCTGGCGGGGGCTAAACCCGAATTGACCAACAAATCCAATGCGGCACCCGCAGAAGCGTCCGAGACAAACGCAGCGGAGGTCCGGAGTCCAGACCAACTTATCGCGATTGGCAATCCGCGCCCTACGGCGAGCGGAGGACCATCGAGCGGCAAAAAGCCGAACATCGTTGTCATTATGGGCGACGATATCGGCATGTGGAACATCGGTGCCTACCATCGCGGCTTGATGGCCGGGCGGACCCCGCACCTCGACAAGCTCGCCGCCGAGGGGATGATCTTCACCGATTACTACGCCGAAGCGAGTTGCACGGCAGGCCGCGCCAACTTTATCACCGGAGAACTGCCGATTCGCACGGGCATGACCACGGTCGGTCAGGCTGGCTCGCCTCTTGGGCTGCCTGCCAAGGCACCGACCATTGCCACGGCACTCAAGTCGATGGGCTACGCCACGGGCCAGTTCGGCAAAAACCACTTGGGCGATCTGAACGAGTTCCTGCCGACCGTCCACGGCTTCGACGAGTTTTTCGGCTACCTCTATCATCTCGACGCGATGGAGGATCCCGCGCACCCCGCCTACCCGCAGAAGCTGTTGGACAAAGTCGGCCCGCGCAACATGGTCCACAGTTTTGCGACGGCCAAGGATGACCCGACGGAACAGCCTCGTTGGGGCAAGATTGGCAAGCAAAAAATCGCGGACGCCGGGCCGCTCTATCCCAAGCGGATGGAGACGGTGGACGACGAGATCCTCGACCTCTCGCTCAAGTTTGTGGACAAGGCCAAAGGGGATGGGAAGCCGTTCTTCCTCTGGCTCAACCCCACGCGTATGCACGTTGTCACGCACCTCTCCCCAAAATACGAGGCCATGCGCAACTCGGAGAATGGCTGGTCCGAACACGAAGCGGGGATGGCCCAGCTCGACGACATGGTGGGCGATGTCATGAAGAAGCTCAAGGAAATGGGTGAGGATGACAACACAATCGTCATGTTCACTACCGATAACGGCACCGAGAACTTTACTTGGCCCGATGGCGGCCAGACTCCGTTCTTTGGGGGCAAAGGGACGAGCTATGAAGGCGGTTTCCGCTGCCCCGCGATGATTCGCTGGCCTGGGCATGTTCCCGCAGGCACAGTCGCGAACGGCATCATCTCCGGGCTTGACTGGTTCCCGACGTTCGTAGCCGCCGCCGGCGACCCGAACATTGTCGACGATCTCAAGAAGGGGAAAGATCTCAACGGTCAGAATTACAAGGTCCACCTCGACGGTTTCAACCAAATGGACATGATCACCGGTAAAGGTCCATCCACGCGTCACGAGGTTTTCTACTTTGCGGAAAGCACGCTCGGTGCCGTCCGCATCGACGACTACAAATACAGTTTTACTCAGCAGCCGGGAGGTTGGCTCGGTGCGACGGTCCATTCCGAGGTGCCGACGATTGTCAATCTGCGTCTGGATCCGTTCGAACGCACAACTTGGTTCGAGGGGAACACTGGATCTTTCCAGTACTGGGATTGGTACAAGTATCAGTTCTGGCGTTTTGTCTTCGTCCAGCAGAAAGTGGCGGAGCTTGCCATGACCGCCATCGAGTTTCCGCCGATGCAGAAAGGCGCGAGCTTCAACCTTGATGCCGTGAAAGCGAAGATCAAGGAAGCAGTTGAGAAACAGTCGGCCAAGTAAGTAGATCCCGTAACAGAGTAGCCAAGTCGGGCCGCACCCGTCCAAACCGGGTGTGGCCCGCAACGGCAGCCGAAAAAATACATTACAATTCGACGATTGATCCAGAGCGTAGAGAAGCGATTCGCTGTTCCACACCTGGAGCGTTTGACGGCATTAAGGGAGGAGTGTCCGGTGTCTTCTTTCCTAATATCTCTCATTATTCTGGCTTGTATGCTGGGCGGCATGTGGCTGGGCGTACTGCTCCGTAAAGTCCTGCCCGAACACCACACGCAGGATGACTCGAAGGACATGATGAAAACGGCGGCTGGCATGATGGCCACGCTCGTCGCTTTGATTATCGGCCTGCTCGTGAGCTCGGCGAAAAATTCGTTCGACACGACCAATGCGAGCATCACGCAGGCGGGCGCGAAAATCATCACACTCGACCGCTTTCTATCGCGCTACGGAGCGGAAGCAAAAGGGGTGCGGGAGGATCTTCGGCGGGCGGTCGCGTCCGGGGTCGAGCGAGTCTGGCCGTCCGACACCGCACGAGGAATAGATTTGGCGGGGGCCGAGACGGCTACCGGGATGGAAGATGTTTACGATAGAATTCGGGAGTTGGCACCGCCGAACGAGTCGCAGCAATATCTAAAAACCCAAGCCCTGCAACTAGGTGCCGACCTAATGCAAGCTCGCTGGATGATGATCGAACAATCTCAGAATAGTCTGCCCGCCGCGTTTCTGATCGTGTTGGTGTTTTGGCTGGCCGTCCTCTTTGCCACCTTTGGCCTGTTGACTCCCCGCAACCTCACGGCCCTGGCCGCGTTGTTTGTCTGTGCTGTTTCAATGGCAGGTGCCGTATTTCTGATTCTGGAATTAAATCACCCCCTCGAGGGAGCAATTAAGGCTTCGAGCGTTCCGCTGCTCAAAGCACTTGCGATCATCGGTAAATAGCAACTAAGCGTTCCTCGTCGATGAAAAATCTGCACACTGTAACCGCACTGATTGAACTCGGAGCCGGCTTGGCACTGTTGGTTTGTCCATCCGCAACGGTCGAACTTCTAGCCGGAGCTCCACTGGAGACGTCTGCCGCCTGGTGCGTCGCGCGGGTTGGCGGGGCAGGAGTACTGGCACTGGGTGTCGCTTGTTGGATAGCTCGCGATGACACCGAAAGCCTCTCCGCGAGAGGCCTGGTCGTCGCCATGTTGTTTTACAACATCGCCACCGTAGCCATTCTCGCGTTCGCCAGCATCGGACAGGGATTATACGGCGTGGCGTTATGGCCAGCGGTAATTCTACATGCGGTAATGACGGGCTGGTGCGTCGTGTGCTTGCGGCGCAGCCCCCTAAAGTAACAACCTGGAAAAACCGCTGATTCAAGAACGGGCATCGCCGCTCTTCGATGAAGATTTCTCTGTCGTAAGGGAACAGATCGGTACGCTTTCGGCCGACGAACGTCAGACGCTTGCAGCTTGGTCACGTGGTCGCAGCACGCCCACACGCTTGGTGTTGCGCGCCAAGATCGTGCTGGCGGC